>NZ_JBFWIJ010000006.1:0-17027 GCF_050256055.1 Sphaerochaeta sp.
TTCGTATAGCTTGGCTTCACGCCGGAGAAAGGCAATCATATTCTCTACGCTCTTGTTGCCGGGATATTGCTTCAGGAATTCTTCCTGCCTCGCTTGTTGCGGTACAAAGTAATGATCGGTCCAGCACGGTTCGGGCAGGGCGAACGCAGCAACCGGGACATATCCTGCTTGTTGCATCAAGATAATGTTGTGCCCTATGGTTGTGATTTCGGGCACTGCATCATGCCACCATGCTTCTATTTCCTCTGGCCGGGTCTCGGTAAACCAGGACTCATAGGTCACGGCAATATACCCATCCTTCTTGAGGAAGTTTCTCCAATACTGCAATCCTTTTTCGAAGCCTATGTTGGCGATGGCTCCCTCTGACCAGATGACGTCGAATTCCTCCTGCCGGAAGGGCAGGGCGTCCATTGAACCGACGACGCCTTGTATCCTGTTTTTGAAACCAAGGTGTTCAGCGGTAGCAAGCAATCTGTCAATTGAGCCTGCATACAAGTCCAAAGTGGTGATGGTTGCTTCCGTGTTCTGCGCCAAAACCATGGTTTGGTAACCCGTACCGCACCCGAGATCAGCAATCTTGGTCGTATCGGAAAGATGTTCCAAGAACCCCAATGCCTTGATGGTCTGTTCCCGACTGCCCGGACCCTGCCGTTCAAGTGCAGTAAAATATTCATTGATGAGGGCAAAATCAATCTCGTGAATCGTTGTATCTTCCATAGTTCATACTCCTTCCTGGTTTGGCTGGTTCAATACATTCCTGTTTTCCAGAAACCGTTTGATCTGGATCTTCAACTGTCTGGTTGTCGCCTGTGCATCAGTCTTGGCGTCTGAAATGCTGAGCAGCAAGTAAAACGGTGCGTACAGTTCGATTGCCAACTGTCTGGGATCGTCGGTGATCGTACCTTGTGCCTGCATCTCACGAAACAGATCCTCCACATACTCGACCGGTCCGCTGACCAGACATGTTTGGTAGAGTTCCATCATTTTTGGATTTCTGTATTGTTCCAAGATCAGCATTCTTCGAAAATTGTTGAAAAACTCGTCTTCCGTCCAGATGCGAAATTGAGCCTCCATGAATACCTGGACGGCCTCCAAGGTTGTCGATCGGTAAGCCTGCGGCGATTGTGCATAGGGTTCCTCCGGCACACCGTGGTGCTTGGCATTTTGTGCATCCAAAGTATATACACGCTCCACAATGTGGTCGAATATGTCCTGTTTGTTCTTATAGTGTTTGTATAAGGCGCCTTTTGTCATGCCGAGTTGCGTAGCAATGGCACTGACGGATGTAGCTTCATATCCCTCCTGTGCGAAGAGACGAAGTGCGGTCTGCAGTATGGTTTCTTTTGTGGTCGGCACGCAATCCTCCTTGTATGTTGGTACACGAACGTTTGTTCGTATTATTAGTAAACGATCGTTCACTTGTCAAGCTATGCCCCCTGCACGGATGGATGAAGTACAAGAAGTTGCGTTCGGAATCTCTGCGCTCTTCACTTTTCAACGGTTTGCCGGTAGTATGCTCATGTACATGAGGAGCAAAATCCATGAGTGAAATCATCATTACTGAAGACAATTTTGAGAAAGAAGTGCTGAAGGCCGACAAGCCTGTGTTGCTTGATTTCTGGGCTCCATGGTGTGGACCGTGCAAGATGATCGCCCCTGCGGTAACTCAGCTTGCCCAGAAATATGAAGGTCGTCTTATCGTCGGTAAAGTCAATGTTGATGAAACAGGATCGTTGGCTGATCGGTTCAACGTAAATTCCATCCCTACTTTGATGATTTTCAAATCAGGAGATGTGG
Source organism: Sphaerochaeta sp. (assembly GCF_050256055.1). Lineage (NCBI taxonomy): Bacteria > Pseudomonadati > Spirochaetota > Spirochaetia > Spirochaetales > Sphaerochaetaceae > Sphaerochaeta > Sphaerochaeta sp. The sequence goes on from NZ_JBFWIJ010000006.1 coordinate 1,798, forward strand.
TAGACCAGCGCATGGGTGCCGCGTCCCTTGCCGTCATCGAAGGGTTTGTATCTCCCCATCTCTGACCAAATTTCCCTATTGGTAGAGGACAGTAGAATTCTGGTATCCGAAACTCGCTTGCTTGGTATCACAGATATACCAATCATCCTGGGAATTGGTATCGACGAGTTGCTTTCTGCACATCGATCGGGTGGAAGTACTGTTTGTTGAATCGATGCTCAGCTTGCTGTCGACTTGTGTCCAGTGCTTTCTTTCCACCAAAAGCGTAGCCTCGTCAAGAAGGTCTTGCGATCCGAACCCTTCGAATGTCGAAGTGGTGTGGTTGCCCCATACCACTGCATCGAGCAACGGACTGTCCCATTGCGGGCTCAACGAAAGGGCAATGCATCCATTGTTGGAGGAAAGCCCACTCCGATTTTCTGAAACATAAGACGAGGGATCGACTTCTCCTTTACTGAATACAACGACCAAATATGTTCCCCGTTCCACCCAACGGTCGGAAAAAATGAAACGATCGGTTGCCAGTTGCTCCAGTCCAGAGGTAAGGGTGAGCCCGGCCAGGTTTCCCCGGCTGGTGACCAGCAGTTCGACCCGGTCGGGATTGGTATCCGTCCCCTTGGTGGTGAATTCGTTGATCAGCAAGGATGGTGGATTCGGGTTCTGTACCCAAACCTCCATACGGAAGATGGTACTGTTTCCTGCCAAATCCTCAACTCGGGCGGCAATTACCTCGCCCTTTCCGGGATTGAGCTCAGTTGAGAATCGGATGACCACCGTTTCCGTTTGAACCGTGCAATCGGAGATGGGGTTCTCGTCACAGGTGAACTGAAGTTTTTTTGATTTGATCGGTTCATCAAACACAAACCGAACGGTGTCCGGATACCTTGCTTCTACGCGGAGCAGGGTAGGCGGACGGCTGTCTGTCCGGGAAAACAAATCGAAGATCGTCGGCTCCTCTTTGCATCCGCAACCGGTACACAACAACAGCGTGGTCAGAAGCAATACAGAAAATTGTTTCATGAATACTGAGAATCGAACAAGGTTGTTTTGCTTCAATTGACAGGTTCAACCAATGCCAATAGACTTTGCACTAGCTTGGGAGGCCTTCGATGTCCAAACTTTGGCAGAAAGATTATTCACTTGACTCCTTGATGGAGGAGTTCACCGTCAGTAACGACTATATCCTTGACCAACAGTTGGTGATTGCCGATTGTCTGGCCTCAATCGCCCATGCACGGGGACTGCACGAGATCGGGATTCTCAACGATGACGAACTCGGGGCCTTGGAACTGGGGCTGGGGGACATCATCAAACTCAGGCAGCAGGATGATTTTCCGATTACCAAGGAAGATGAGGACTGTCATACCGCCATCGAGGCGTATCTTACCAAACAATTTGGGGAAGTAGGCAAGAAGATCCATACCGGACGAAGCCGCAACGACCAGGTGCAGACAGCCCTCCGCATCTGGATGCGTGAATACACCCTCAAACTTGCCCATCTGACCGCCGGCCTGAGTGAACGTCTGCTTGCGTTTGCCGAACATCATGCTGAGGTCCCGATGCCCGGGCGCACTCATATGCAAATCGCCATGCCTTCTTCGGTGGGTCTTTGGGCTTCCTCCTTCGCAGAGGAATTGTACGATGAAGCCCAGCATCTGATGCAACTTTCCTGGACATTCGATCAGAGTCCGCTTGGTTCGGCGGCAAGTTACGGAGTGCCCCTTCCCCTTGATCGGCAGTTTACAGCGGAACAGATGGGATTCACCCGTGTACAGAACAACGTCTTGTACGCCAACAACAGCCGAGGGAAGTTCGAGGCCATGCTTCTTGATGGGTGTGAGTACATCGCTCTCACCTTGAGCAAGCTGGCACAGGATCTGATGCTTTTCACCCTCCCCGAATTCGGGTATTTTTCCCTGCCGAAAGAATTGTGCACCGGTTCCTCCATCATGCCGCAGAAAAAGAATCCGGATGGTTTGGAACTTGCACGCAGCCGTTCCTCATTGATAGGCTCTGCCGCCATGCGGATCAAATCCATCATCCGCAGTCTCCCCTCCGGGTATAACCGCGATTTTCAGGATACCAAGGAGCCGTTGATCAACGGGACGAAGGCAACCTGGCAACTGGTCCAGATTTTCATGCGGATGCTTGACGGGTTGACCGTCAACACTGATGCCCTGCTTGCAGCCTGTACTCCTGAACTGTATGCCACTGATGTGGTGCTCAGGCAGGTACAGGAAGGAAAGAACTTCCGTGATACCTACAAGGATGTCGGCTTGCATCTGGACGCAGTAACCGCCCTCGATCCGGTTAAAACCATTCTTGATCGAAGCAGCATCGGGACCACCGGCAATCTCGGATTGGATGAGGACCAGCTGTTTGTCTCCCTCTTAAAGAGCGGTTGTGAGGAAGTGCTTGCCAGTTATCACGTGGTATATGAGAAACTCTGTGGTTTGGAAGGGGTCGAAACCGTTCTGTATTGACCGTAAAAAGGACCTTCTTTCGAAGGTCCTGCTGAGAACGAGGAATTCACCGCTTAAGCCAAGGCTTCGGTGGTATTTCCTGAACGCTTTTGTAACATCGGGGTGTGCTTTACCGCCTGATGGTAGGCTTCGGCGATATTGGTGCAGTAGTCTCCGATATGCTCGAGGTGTCTGATTTTCTCAAGGATCAAGAGCTCTACCCGTACATCGGCCTTTCCATCGGAAAGTCGATCCTGGACCATCTGACTGAGTTTGTTCCGCCAGCTGTTGATCTGTTCCTCAAACTCATTGGCTTTTTGCATTTCCGCCTTCGTAAGGGTTCTATCCATGCGGTCGCGTACGTAGTCAAGGAATTCTTGGACCAGCAGTTGGTATTCACGCAGATCCTTGTCCGTTTCCGGATCGAATTTCCAGCCTTGGTTGTATCTTCGTTGACTGAGCATCGTCAGATTGTAGCAACTGTCGGTCACCGACTCGAGTTCATCCATGACCCTGATCAAACAGTTGAGGCTGGATGCATTGGTAGGTGTCTGTGAATCCTGCAGGAGGTGTACGCAGAAGTCCGAGAGCTGTTCCTGCATCTGGTCGGCGTATTCCTCGTCCTTTTTCATCGCCTGTACATCGTTCTCCATATTAGTCTCAGGATTGTTGAACATCCCTCGGTACCGGGTGAGCATGTTGCAGGCAAGGTTTGCCATCTTCTTGATCTCGTCACGGATGGCGAGCATGTAAATCTCAGGACTGTCGATGAAAATACCACCGATGTACTTGAAGTGATAGGTGCCCTCATCATACTCAGCCTTGGCGGGAACCAAGCGTTCTATGAAGTGTGCATACTTGCGGACGAATGGGAAGAATGCCACGGTATTGATGATGTTGAATACCGAATGGAACATGGCCAAAAACAAGGGGAGCTGATTGGAAAGTTGTTGTCCTGAAAGAGAGAAAATGTTTCCCGGGGTCAAAAGATTTACAAATGAGAGGAAGGGATGGAAAATCAGCAACGCCCAAACACTTCCTACAACATTGAAGATGATATGCGCCCATGCTGCACGTTTTGCAGTGGTGCTGGTACCGATGGAAGCCAGATAGGCGGTGATGGTGGTTCCTATGTTTGAACCGAGGATCAGCGCTGCTGATGCGGTGACCCCGAGCCATCCATTGTAAGCCATCGTCAAGGTCATGGCCATAGCCGCCGAGGAGGATTGCACGACCATGGTGACGAATGTTCCCAGGAACACGCAGAACAGGTTCATCCAAATCGTGTCACTGTTGAACGTTGAAAGGAAAGAAAGGACTTCGACGTTGCCGGTGATATCCGGAATGGAATGCGACATGAAATTCAGGCCCAAAAAAAGGATGCCGAATCCAAGTAGTACATCTGCGACATCACGGGTTTTGTTTTTTTTGCTGAACATCATGGGAGCTGCTATGGCGATGGAAAACAGCGCCAGAACGGTGATGTCCAATTTGAAGCCGAGCAAAGCGACCAACCATCCGGTGAATGTGGTACCGATATTGGCTCCGAGGATGACACCGATTGCTTGCGTCAAACCCATCAACCCGGCATTGACGAAGCTTACAACCATGACGGTGGTTGCCGATGAACTCTGTATGATCACAGTGATGAGCAACCCGGTCAGAATGGAAACGAAGCGGTTCTTCGTCATCAACCGGAGAATGGCCTTCATCTTGTCGCCGGCCGATTTCTGAAGCCCTTCACTGAGGAGCTTTATACCAAACAGAAAAAGCCCTAGGCTGCCTACAATCTGAAAAAAAATCGTAATTGTTTTCATATCAGTTCAAACGTATCAAGTTTCTGGCATGTTGGTAAAGTAGGCGGGCAGAGAGTTTTTCAACAAGCTTAAGCGCAAGGATCAATCAAACCTTTTTGCAGAGCAAGAATGGATTGAACTTTCAGCCTTCTTGTTGTATGGTTCAGCCATGAGCATCATCAAACCTCACAAGCTCGGGATTATCTCAGGCCCCGGTTCAGAATATTTCACCGGCAAGGTGGTCAAACACCTGCGCCGTCTCTATTTGGAGCGATATACCAAGCTCTCCAGCGCACTTGCGAAACGACATGGGATGACTGAGGATGAGATCCTCAAGACCGTGACGCTGATGGATGATCTGAACAACAAGCGGATTCCCCGCAGTAAGTGTCCCTCGACATTCCAGTGTCCGGACTTTACGATCAAGGTAAAATACACCAAGTTCGCCAACGGGGAGGAAAAGGCGGAGATTCTGGACGCTGTCCGTGGCCTTCGCATTTTCATTATCTATGATGTATCAAACATGGAACCAGTCAAGGTCGCCGGCTCTGATGAACCGGTTCGTCTTTCGGTCAATGATCACTTGATGTTTCTTTTCACCACCATCAATGCCATCCAGTTGGCAGGCGCTGAGAGCGTAACCTTGGTGCTTCCCACCTATCCATATTCCCGTCAGCACAAAAAGAGCGCCCGCGAGGCTTTGACCGCTGCCATGTTCGGTCACATCTGTGAAATGCTCGGTGTCGAGCGCATCATCACCTTGGATATCCACAGCAGGGAAATTGAGAACAGTTTCTCTCGACTCCATCTGGAGAACCTGCATGCATCCTATCAGACGCTGATTGCGTTGCATAAGCTCATTGATTTCAGCGATCCCGACCTGGTGGTCGTTTCCCCGGATACCGGGGCCATCAGCCGGAACAAGTTCTATGCCCAGGCATTGCACCGACCGTTGGCAATGCTCTACAAGGAGCGCGATTATTCAATCGTCAGTAAGGATGCAAAGCACTCGAACATCAAGAGCATCAATTTGCTCGGCGATGTAAACGGAAAGACGGTCCTGATGGCCGATGATATGCTTGCCACCGGTGGAACGATGATCATCGCCATGCGCGAACTTACCAACCTTGGGGCGAAGAAGATCATCTGCATGGTCAGTCTTCCCTTGTTCAACGGAAGTGCCGTTGAGGATTTTGATGCAGCCTACAAGGAAGGCATCTTTTATCGGATCATCGGGACAAACTCGGTATTCCATGGACGCGACCTTCTGGAAAAGGAGTGGTTCATCCAGGCCGATATCACCGAATTGTTCGCCAGGGTCATCAGCAGATTGCACCATGGCCGTTCGATCAGTCCGTTGCTGGACAACAGGAAATTCATTCAGATCTTGATTGACAACAGTCAGGCAAATCCCCAGGCGCCGCTTCCGGGGGCCAGCGCTAGTGACCCGGACCGCGACTGATTGATCCTCGCGGCTCCGGGTTATCAATACTTCACCTCATCCTCTGCTTTGCTGGGACGAGGTGTCGAACCGTAGAAACCCCACCAACTGGAGTGTCCTGTATGCACATGTCACATAGAATTTCTGCTTTCCAATGTTCTCCGATACGCCGTTTGTCACCCTATGCCCGTGATGCGGTACGCCGCGGCATCAAGGTATACCACCTGAACATCGGACAACCCGATATCAAGACTCCCGAGCAAGTCATCAAAGCCGTCCGTTCCTATGATGAGAAGATCATCGCATATGGAAACAGCGAGGGACGACAGGAATTGCGGGAAGCGCTTCCTTCTTATTACGAGAAATACGGCCTCAAGGTTCAGGCGGATGACATCCTGATCACCACCGGAGGCAGTGAAGCACTGCAATTTGCGTTCATGACCCTCTGCGACCCGTATGACGAAGTCATCATTCCCGAACCGTATTACACCAATGTCGCCTCATTCGCCCACTCGGCGATGGTCACCTTGGTTCCGGTAACCAGCAAGATGGAGGATGGATTCGCACTTCCCGATATTTCCGAGTTTGAGAAACGTATCAGCCGTAAGACCGGCGCCATCCTGGTATGCAGCCCGAACAATCCCACCGGACATGTCTACACCCATGATGAACTGCTGCAACTGCTGCAGTTGTGTGAGCGTCATGACATTTTCCTCATTGTCGATGAGGTCTATCGGGAGTTCTGTTATGATGAGAAGCAGTTCACCAGTGTACTTTCCTTTCCTGAATATGCCGATCGCGTCATTTGTGTCGACAGCTTCTCCAAACGGTACAGCATGTGCGGTTCCCGTATCGGCGCGTTGATCAGCAAGAACAAGGAAGTATTGGAGAACGCACTCAAGTTGGCCCAGGCCCGCCTCTGTCCCCCCGATATCGAGCAGGTCGCAGCCTGTGCTGCTTTGGATACCGATGATTCCTATCTCATCGAGGTCCGCGAGGAATATGAGAAGCGAAGGGATTTTTTGGTGGAACACCTGCAGAAAATTGAAGGGGTCAAGTGCAGCACGCCCAAGGGAGCTTTCTACATGGTAGCTGAGCTTCCCGTGGATGATGCCGAAAAATTCGCCATTTTCATGCTCAAGGACTTCAATTTGCAGGGGAAGACCGTCATGGTGGCTCCCTGTGAAGACTTCTATGTAACCGAGGGGTTGGGGCATACACAGGTTCGTATTGCCTATGTACTCAATACCGATGACCTTGCAGAAGCAGTGGCCTGCATCGATGCAGGCCTGAAAGCCTATCGCAGCCAAGTCTTGGGAGCTTGACGGTTATTCCCCGATGACTTTGATCAGTACGTGCTTGTCGCGCATGCCGTCGAAGTCGTAGTAGAAAACCTGTTCCCAGGATCCAAAGTCAAGTCTGCCTCCGGTAATTGCGATGACCGCCTCGCGTCCCATGACGGTGCGCTTGAGGTGGCCGTCAGCATTGTTCTCCTTGTCAGTATTGTGTTTGTACTGTTCATAGGGAAGCTCGGGGGCCAGTTTTTCCAGCCAGATCTCGAAATCCTCGTGCAGGCCTTTCTCAATTGCATTGATGAAGACACTGCTGGTGATGTTCATGGCATTGACGAGTACCAAACCCTCCTTGATGCCGCACTCGTCGACCGCTTCCTGTACGGCGTCGGTGATGTTGATCAGGCCGCGTCGTTTGTTGAGGTGAAACCATAGTTCCTTTCGATAGGTCAGCATAGGCGCCTCCTCTCTGGTACAAACAGTATAGCATGGCTCATTGCATAGCAGAAGAATTCAAGGTACACTGCCGGCCATCATGCAGGAAGTTCATATCGTCACCCGTTCCCAGCGGTTGTTGGGTCATGTTGCAGTATTCTTGACCATGTGTGTCTGGGCTACCACCTATATTTCCACAAAGCGTCTTCTGGTAGGATTCGAACCGATCCAGATCTTGTTGGTCCGTACCATACTCGGACTGTTGGTGCTGACCGCGCTCAATCCGAGAAGATTGGTGTATAAGCAGGCACAAGATCGCTATTTGGTTGCGGCGGCAGGTTTTTGCGGATTGTTTCTCTACTATTTCCTGGAAAACACCGCACTTACGTATAGCACCGCTTCCAACGTGGGCGTCATTGTGGCCGCAGCCCCGTTTTTCACCTTTTTGGCGTCCCACCTCATGCTCCACGAGGAAAAGCTTCGCGCTCAGTATTTCCTCGGGTTCGCCGTCGCCATGGCAGGAATCAGCATGATTGTTTACAGTGGGACCTCAAAGTTGCATCTCAATCCGATCGGAGACCTGCTTGCCCTGACGGCCATTATGGTATGGGCGTTGTATACGGTACTCACCCGAATCATTGCAAAACGAGGATATCCGAACCTGTTGGTCACCCGAACGATGTTTCTCTATGCCTTGGTGGGGTTCCTGGCTGCGAATCTGCTTGCCCGTCGTCCGTTTCCCTTCGCTTCGCTGCTCAAGACCTCCTACCTGCCGCACTTTCTCTTCCTTGGTTTGGTTGCCTCCGCGTTCTGCTTTCTTTCCTGGAATTTCGGACTCAGGACGATCGGAACCATCCAAAGTTCCTTTTATCTGTATCTCAGCCCCATCATCACCATCCTCTTTTCTTCCCTCTTCCTTGGAGAATCCCTGACCCCTTCTGCGGCGATCGGTACCGGGTTGACATTGGGAGGGCTTTTGGTTTCGGAATACCGGAGAATTCGATAACTCGTGAATGATGCGGATTCCTCTGGGTTTTTTCTTGCACCCTCTGATCAGGGGGAGTACTCTGAGAACAATTGGAGGGACATCATGGGGTATCGGGGTCATCGGAATCCTCTCTACGTACTGGTTGTCCTGTTTGTTTGCATCCTCCTTGTTACAGGATGCAGCACATTTGATCGCAAACAGGGCCAGTTGTCACAGGTTTCCGTGCTTAATGCATTGTTGCTCGGCGAATATGATGGATTTGTCTCCGTCAAGACACTGAAGTCATTCGGTACCATCGGTATCGGCACCTTCGATACCTTGGATGGGGAAATGATCATGTTGGATGGGAAGGTCTACCAAGCAAAGGCCGACGGGACGGTACTACCCGTCAAGGATGCCATGCTCGTCCCCTTCGCCATGGTGACCGGATCTTCTTCGAATGTGGCTGCGGTATCCTTGTCCTCGGTTTCTGGAATCGAGGCATTGAAATCCCGATTGGATGAGATCATTTCCCAGACGACCAACGACTTCAATCGCTTCTATGTGGTTAAGTTGGAAGGATCCTTCCATCAGGTACGAGTCAGAAGTGTCCCTAGTCAGAAAAAGCCTTATCAGCATCTTGCGACGATTGCCGCGACCCAGAAGGAATATGCGTATGAGGACATCGAAGGAACCATTGTAGCCTTTCGCTGTCCAGAGTATGTGAATGGGATCAACATGCCGAGCTGGCATCTGCATTTTCTCAGCGCCGATACAAGCAAAGGCGGCCATCTGTTGCAGACCGATATCGACCGAGCCGAGTTGGAAATGGGGGATATGACCGATTATCATGTCCTGCTTCCTTCCAGCGAGTCTTTTGCCTCAATGAATATCGTTCATGATCTCTCTGAAGAAACACTTGCGGTGGAAGGGGTGACAAAACAATGAAACATTCTGTTCAGCTTATCTTGCTTTGTGTGGTGGTTCTTGGCCTGAGTGGGTGTGCATCCACGCAGATGCAGGAAGAGAATCCGTATGCAGATCCATCCCAATGGATCTCGCTTCCCCCGACCGCTCTCAAGCCGGTAGATGTGTTCTATCTGTATCCTACGGTATATGCACGTACCAGCGATACCGCATCCATATACTCTGAGCGTGACGATGCAACCCTCAGAGGTCAGGCAACCATGGCGTTCCAGCTCCAAGCTACCGCTTTCGCTCAGGTTGCCAATTTGTACGCACCGATGTATCGGCAGGTTGACGCAGCCACCGTTCTTTCACTTCCCTTCGACCAACGGGACTCGCTCCTACAGCAAGCCCCCTTGGAGGATGCCATCGCCGCGTTCGATTACTATATCCAGCACTACAATCATGATCGACCATTCATCCTGGCCGGACACTCACAAGGGTCGGATGTGCTCAAGCTTCTGCTTGCCGGGTATATGCAAGAGCATCCTGAGGTGTATGCACGTATGGTGGCAGCCTATTGCATCGGTGCCTCGATCACGCCTGCTTTCTTGGCTGAATATTCGCATCTCAAGTTTGCACAAAAATCCGATGATACACAGGTAATCATCTCCTACAATACGGAAGGGCCCGGTGTTACCGAACCGAACCTGATCGTGAGCAAGGATGCTCTGGTCATAAATCCATTGAATTGGAGTAGGACCGAAGAGCCTGTTGATGCCCAGAACAATCTGGGATCGTTGCTTCCTGGCCCCAACGGGAATCCGGCCTTGCTGGCGGGTATCGCTGATGCCAGGCTGGACCTCAGCCGGTCGGTAGTCATATGTTCCACGGTCGAAGGCAAGCTGCCGGTACTTGCTTCTTCTGCGCACTTTCCCAAAGGGGTCTATCATTCTTTCGATTATGCACTCTACTATGCGAATATTGCTGAGAATGCGATGCAGAGGTTTACTGCGTATCAAAATCAATGATCAGCCTCTTGCGTAAACCACTATACTAATGTTACCCTACCTACGTGCGAGGTAGGGTATGGATACGCAAACCAAATTGGATATTCTCAGCCGGGATGCACAGTATGACCTGAGTTGCGCCTGCGGTACGAAGAATCCGGCCGAACATAGAAAGCGCAATGCGACCGGTTCCGGTTGGCTCTATCCCACCACCACAGCCAGTGGGGGAGCGGGAATCATACTCAAGACCCTGTTGGGAAACCGGTGCGTCAACGATTGCAAATATTGCCCGCTTCGCAATGACCAGGATTATCGTCCGGTGGCGCTTTCTCCCAAGGAGATGGCTTCCTTTTTCTATGAATTCCAGAGCAAGCGGCCTTTGCTCGGGCTGTTCATTTCCAGTGCGGTCCTCGGTTGTCCGGACCATACGATGGCGCTCTTGATCGAGACGGCCAGGCTTCTTCGGGTGCAGCACCGCTACCGAGGCTACATCCATATGAAGATCATCCCCGGCTGCAGCAAGGAGAGCATCGATGAAGCGCTCAAGTATGCTTCCGCACTCTCCTTGAACATTGAGACTCCGGGTGCAGAACATTTTGGAAAACTATCCCATGCAAAGAATTACGAGGCTGATATTCTCCAACCTTTGACCTATCTTGCAAGCCGAACATCCAAGGGAAGCAGGTATGAGAAGGTTCATACTTCCAGTCAATTCATCGTCGGGGCGAGTGATGAAATGGATAAGGAAATCCTCCTTTACACCAGCCGGATGTACAAGGAGTTGCATTTCGGCAGATTGTATTTCAGTGCCTATCAGCGTGGGTTGGGTGATCATTCGATCCCCGGTGAACACGTAATCGAGAGGCCGGCCCAATTGGAGTTGTTCGATGAATTGGGACAGCCTGAATCATCTCATGCTTCCCTGAACCGAGAACATCGGTTGTATCAAGCCGATTGGTTGTTGCGTAGATACGGCTTTGCCTATGAGGACTTGTTGTTCGGGGAGAACGGGAACCTAAACCTGGACAGAGATCCGAAATTGGTCTGGGCGCAGGCAAACCCACAATTTTATCCACTTTCGATCAAGAAAGCACCCCGTGATGCTCTTTTGAGGGTTCCCGGATTGGGTCCAACCTATGTGAACCGCATAGTAAAAAGCAGGCGGAGCAGTCCTCTTTCCAATCTTGAGGATTTGAAATTGCCGATTTCCGTTCTTGAAAAAGCCCGACCTTTTCTCACTATTTGAGAAGGGATGCTTGTTGCACTTCGGACAAACTTCTACAATGCAGCATATGGTCAGCCTCTATACGTCGTTTTTCTTTGTATATTCCATCTATGCGGTGGTGAATCCGTTCTTGCAGGTAATGCTCAGGAACTTGGGATATTCCTACGATGTAGTGGGAGCATTGCTTTCCCTGTTCGAGGTTGCCGGCATCATCGGCCCGCTGTTGTTGGCGCGTCAGGTGGACAAGCATGGAAACATGAAGGGGTTCGTGCTCCTCTGTACGCTGCTTTCCGCCATGGGGATGGTCATTCTTATGACTTCGGTAAATTTGGTGATGACCATCATCGGTTCGGTAATTCTGGCTTTCTTCCTTCGTTCGCTGCTCCCCATCTTGGACAGTTATGCCAACAACCTCTTCAATGGTGATTCCCAAAAATACACATTGCTACGCTCGTTCGGTACGTTCGGGTTTGTGTTTTTTTCTCTGGTATTCGCAGCCACCAAGCGTCCGGATCTTACCAGTAATCGTGATATCGGGACATATGAGCTGTTGGCAAGCGCAATTTTCTTTTTGTTGGTCCTGACTTGGAAATCCGAACCGAAACCCAAGCATGAGTCATGCCTCTTGCTCTCCGATGCAACCGGTCCTTGGTGTGACAAGGCATTTGTGGTCGGACTGGTCATCATAGCCTTGAATCGCATCAGCATGTCCTCGGTGACAAGTTTCTTCAGTCTGTACCTTGCAGAGGAACTGAAGATCAATGCAATCAGTTTGATGAATGCCATCGGGGCGGGTAGTGAATTCTTCGCCATGATCCTTGCCGGTTTTTTAATCCAGAGGAAGAAGGTGCTTCCGGTGCAACTGTTGATGATCAGCTCGGTTGCGATGACTGTTCGACTGCTCATATATGCATTGTTTCCTTCCTACGGAGGGGTTTTGGCGGCTCAGTTGCTCCACAGTCTTTGTTATGGATTCTTCCATCCGGCGGCTATTTACTTTGTCGCCCGACGTGTGAAGCGTTCTCATCGGACCTTGGGTATGTCCATGTATGTTTCCCTGGGTACCGGTTTGCCCGCAGTCTTGGGATCCATTTTGGGAGGAGTGGTCGTGCAGAACCATGGATATCGTGTATTGTTTGCCGGTTATTCACTTTTTGCGGTTGCCTCCTTGGTGTTGTGCGTGGTCTTCTATCGCTTGATGACCACACCTGCGATTGAAAAAATATGATGTATGCCAATCTGCAGAGGAAGTTTGAATGCTCGTCGAAGGTATGGTATGCTCTGAGCTAAGGAGATGCAGCAATGAAAACCAGTGAATCATGGGATTTGCTTTCCGTCGGTGACATTTCACCGGAAAAATTGCAAAAGAATCTGAAGGAAATCTCCACCTTCCTGGCAAATGATGAAAAAAGCATCAAGGCACTGGTTTTTCAATATCATCCTTTGGAACTTGTCAAATATGCTTGTTGGGAGGAACGTCGTCTTCGCTCCACCAAATCCATCGATTCCTTTTCCCAGCAGGTCGCTTCCGCTTTGGTCTCATACCTGGCAGGTTTGTTGCCATATTGGCAGCAGGATTATTCCCAGAACCGTGAGATCAAAAGCAAGGACTGGAAACGGTTGGTGCAAGTTTTTGAGGATATTTGTCGAAAGAGCATTCGGTATGTTGACAACTATGCGTTGTTGCTCAAGGCGACGAATCGCATCGACAGTGATGCGTTGTTGCTGGCATTCCAAGCTGAGGTGGACGAATTCTGCCTCCCCTCAGGAATGGACCCTTCCTTGATCGAGCAGACCTATACTGCACTAAAGTACCAATTGCAACCGTTTAATACGCTGGTCAATGAGGTGTTCCCCGCCAAACTTGATGGCCTGCTTGCGTCATTCCATGTACTGTGCAAACGTGCATTCGAAGGGATCGACGCATTGAGCGAGGAAAGTTCGACGTTCAAGCAGGCGAGCATGTTGCAATTTGAACTGATGAAAACCCATGGTGAGGATGTCCAGGATATCAATCAGGTGATGGACAGGATCATCAAGGAACAGGGCTGGGAATCCTGGGTGGCTGATATTGTGGACCGAAGAGATGGGTTCGGATTGTATGACGTGCTCCGTGATACGCAACTCCAGGAACGTGATGCCTACCTGCTCTCCTTGACGTTTGCCTCGAATCCGTTTGATTCGTCGGAGCATCTGTTGTTTGAGACCTTGCCGCAACAGGATAGTCCATTCCTGCGCATCGGATCATCATTTTATTGTTTTGATGCTTCTACTTTGCTCATTCGGGCGTATGGATGCATCAAGCGTGCTGTATGTGCAAAAGATCCAGAACTGCAGCGACAGTGGGATGTGATCGAACAAGAGAAATGCAAGCTTGTACCGATCACCTTCTTTACGGCCATGCTTGGTTCGATGCATTACACCCGAAATGTATCCACTGCCGATGGGGTGTTGGACGCCCTGTTTGAAAATGGGAAGAAGGAGCTTGTAGTGCAGGTTCCTGATGCCAGTCATGTGCTTCAACGCTTTCATCCGTTCAAAGAGACTGATCAGTATCTTTCCCAATTGCAGGAGGAAATGACGGCACGTGAACTTGCTTGTCTTCATCCAAGTCCTACTGTCATCATAGATACCAAGCATCCGATACTCTACCCACTTGAAATGCAGGATGGGGTGCTTCAACTTTCATTCCTCCAGTTGGCAAACCTGGGATCACAATGGGAAGGGGTTGCACAGTTGAAGGATATATTGGGAGTCTCGTTCTCCGCTGAGTTGCATCATCAACACGAGGGCATCCCTGAGGAAGAGGGCATCCCTGAGGAAGAGGGCATCCCTGAGGAAGAGGGTATCCCTGAGGAAGAGAGTATCCCTGAGGAAGAGAGTATCCCTGAGGAAGAGAGTATCCCTGAGGAAGAGGGTATCCCTGAGGAAGAGGGTATCCCTGAGGAAGAGAGTATCCCTGAGGAAGAGAGTATCCCTGAGGAAGAGAGTATCCCTGAGGAAGAGAGTATCCCGTTCGCAGGGGCTTCCTATTTCACCTCTGATACCCAAACAGAATCCGGTTCCGTTGATTCTGAAAAGGACAAGGAGCAGGAAGAGACTGAGACCGCTGCCGAGTTGGCTGAATATGAGGAACAGCCCAACCTCTTTGATCTTGAGGAAGATGATCTGTTTGGTGTCTTGCCGAACGGGGAAGAAGATGAAAACGAAAATGATGAATATGAGCAAGAGGCATATTGTCTTTTAGAACCTCAAACAGATGGGGATGAAGAAGAGGAATCAGAGGATTTCTTGGTTTCCGCTGATCAAGAACAAGAAGACGAAGAAGATGATGTTCCCGATGCTTTTCCGGTCGGACCGGATGAAGATGATGATATTGATTGGGAAGAAATGATTAAACAAGATGAGCAGCAGCAAGAGGCTCCTGCCCCTCAAAGCAATTCTCCCTTCTCCTTCTTTGCCCATCTTTCAAACATTGCCAAGGGGGTTTCGGATGAACTTCCTGCCAGGACGAATCAAATTACTCAAAATACGGAAGAGGTTCCCGCTGAGCAAGAGGTTCCCGCTGAGCAAGAGGTTCCCGTAGAGCAAGAGGTTCCCGTAGAGCAAGAGGTTCCCGTAGAGCAAGAGGTTCCCGTAGAGCAAGAGGTTCCCGTAGAGCAAGAGGTTCCCGTAGAGCAAGAGGTTCCCGTAGAG
>NZ_JBFWIJ010000006.1:17037-118790 GCF_050256055.1 Sphaerochaeta sp.
GCAAGAGGTTCCCGTAGAGCAAGAGGTTCCCGTAGAGCAAGAGGTTCCCGTAGAGCAAGAGGTTCCCGTAGAGCAAGAGGTTCCCGTAGAGCAAGAGGTTCCCGTAGAGCAAGAGGTTCCCGTAGAGCAAGAGGTTCCCGTAGAGGAGAAGCCGTTCCATCCTGATATCAGGTTGGCGATGCCTCCGAAGCAAGAGGAGAAGGAAAAGCCCCTTCCGATTCCGCTTGACGATCCACTGGAGGATCCCGGTTGTTGCAGCCGTCCCCGGTTCATCCTTGCAGATACCGTCGCAAAAACTGGAGCAAATACTCCACAGACGGTTGAAAAGGAAAGTATTACTCCACCTGTCATCCAGTTGCAGGAAATGGAAAGTTCCTTCGATGGCAGTCTACCTTCCACAATCAAGGAGATTCTCGGAAAGCTTAAAGATAATACTGCAAATGTATTCTTTGAGTTCTGTAAAACAGCTGAATCGCAGATGTTGATGGGTACCTCTTCTCTGATTGAACAGGCCCGTCAAGCACAAATGGCAGACAACAAAGACAAGATGTTCACGATTCCTGGCATCGATCTTACTGTTGTTCTGATGGCAGGCAAAGGGGATATGCTCCGTGCTTGGGATAGGAAGAACAATATTGGTGCAATCATGTATGCTCAAGGCAAGCAGGTGTGGAATGCACTGTATCTGGGATACACCCCTTCCGGAAGTCTCTACCATGCAGAGGAAAAAGCCATTCGTGCGGACGAATTCTCTTCCTCCGATTGGAAATATGTCATAAATCTGGGTGAACGCATTTTGGAGAGAAAACGCATACGATGATTATACCCGACCTCATTGCAAGCCATCTTGACGTGGCCCTGCAAGCTGCGAAGCTTGCAGGCTCTTACGTGCTTGATGCTGGATCAGCGGATGAAATTGCAGTACACAGCAAGAAAGAGAATGATTTTGTCACCGAAGCCGACAAAGCCTGTGAGCAATTGATCATCTCGCATATCAAAAAACTTTTTCCACTGGATGCAATCTTTGGGGAAGAAACCGGCAATAGTGGTGATGAGACCAACGGCCGGTGGATCATTGATCCGATCGATGGAACTACCAATTTTTTCCGATCCGTACCCAATTATACGATCAGCATTGCATGGGAACTTGAGCCGTATCACCCTCTGGTAGGCGTGGTGTTCAACCCGCGCCAAAGCGAGCTCTTCTGGGCAAGTGACGGCCGGGGAGCTTTCTTGAATGGGAAACCGATCACCGTTTCCTCTGTTGTCGACGTATCCAGGGCGCTGTTGGTATGTGTGCCTCCGCATAGAAGGCATGAGTTGGTCGATGATTATTTCGAAAAAGCAAAGAACCTGTTTCTCGCTGCCAGCGATTTCCGTTCCTTCGGTTCCTGTGCACTGGAACTCGCTTACATTGCATGCGGAAGACTGGACGGGTATTACGAACTGTGTCTGGGGTACTACGATATGGCAGCAGGTACCATATTGGTCAGAGAAGCAGGAGGAGTCGTCGAACCTGCGGATTCACGATATCCTTTTGTGGACAGCAGGTGTGACGTAGTCGCCTCGAATGGGTTGATTCATACGCAAATATTGCATATGGTGCAGGAATGAAATTCAAACTTGCCATTTTTGACCTTGATGGAACCCTGATGAATACGTCTCCCGGAATTTTTGCCACTGCCAATGTGGCCGTGCAGCAACTCGGCTTGCCCCCGGAAAACAATCCCCAACAACTGAGCAAATTCATCGGTCCTCCCATCAATCAATGTTTCATCAATGTATATAATCTTGATCCCTCGCTCATTGAACAGGCCGTCGAGCTCTATCGGAAAGAATATGATGAACGGGGAAGATTCAACGCCTTTGCTTATCCCGGTATGAAGGAAACCCTGCAAAGCCTCAAGGATCGGGGATATCTCTTGGCGGTCGGGACACTCAAGCTGGAACCCTTGGCCAATCAGATGATGGAACATTTTGGATTTGCACATTTCTTCGACTCCATCAGAGGAGCTGATTCCGCATCCCGCCTTTCCAAAGCGGACATCATCAAAAACGTGTTGCAGGATCTCACGGTCCCAGCCGACCAAGCGGTGTTGATCGGCGATACCGTACATGACCAAGTGGGAGCCCAGCAAGCCGGGGTGAGTTTCATTGCAGTGGATTATGGATTTGGTTTTCCCAAAGGACAGCAGAAGGAAGATTCCATGCTGGCCATTGCGAGAAGCACCGAAGAATTGCTTACTCTGCTTTGAACAGTGCTTTTGCAGACTCCAAAGCTTGACTATTTTCGCCGGCAGGGTTGTCATTCCCGGCGCAAACGGGTAGATACCCGGCAAATTCCATACCGGTGTAGCTGCAGATCGCCTCACATTGTTCCTTGATCAAGCGATATTGCACGCCATCAAGTGTATCTTCACCGGTGGCTATGACATACAAACGCTTCCCTGTAAAATCCGCTGGCTCCAGCTGGTACAACCGGTCGATGAATAGTTTCAATTGTGCCGAAACCCCCCACCAATAAACCGGAGTGGCAAAGCAGATGCTGCTGCTCGCCTTGAATTGCACAACCAAATCGTTCATTGCATCAGTGATCAGGCATCGGTGATGTTCCTTGCACCATTTGCACGCCCTGCAAGGTTCAAGTTTGGTATTTCTAAGGTACACTTCCTGTATGGCACCGTGCATTTGAGCCTCTTGCATGAATGCATGGGCCAATGTGGTGCTGTTGCTGCTTTTGCGGGGACTTGCATAAATGATCATGGTCTGCATGACGATACGATACAACCTCCCGATACACCTTGCAAGAGTATCTGCCAAAGGGTATCTTATTCATAGGAGGAAATGATTCATTATGATGTTTCAATTAAAAAAGACACAAGTCGATACAGACAAGGCCCCAAAGGCCATCGGTCCCTATAGTCAGGCTGTCATCGCAGGTCCGTTCGTATTCACCAGCGGACAAATTCCGGTGGACCCGAAGACCAATGAACTGGTGGGTGGCGATGCCGCCAACCAGGCGAAACAGGTATTTGAAAATTTGAAGGCGGTATTGGCTGAAGCCGGCACCGATCTTTCCAAAGTGGTTAAAGCCACTGTATTCCTCAAAAACATGGATGACTTTGCCCAGGTCAACCAAGTGTATGCTTCCTATTTTGGAGAAGGCATTCTTCCTGCTCGATCCGCCGTCCAAGTGGCCAAGCTTCCCAAGGATGTGGCAGTCGAGATTGAGATGATTGCACTCGCATAATAGGGGGACGGGAAATGAAACGCACACCATTGTATGAACGGTACAGCACCTACCCGGGAGTCAAACTCATTGATTTCGGAGGTTGGGAACTGCCGGTACAATTCGAAACGGGTATTCTTGGTGAACATGAGGCTGTCCGCACAAAAGCCGGCCTGTTCGATGTGTCCCATATGGGTGAATGTCTGGTCAGCGGGGAGGAGGCAGACCGGTATCTCGATTACCTTTGTACCAACAGTATTGCCGACATGCAGGTGGGCCAATGCCGGTACACCATGATGTGCTATCCGAACGGGACGGTGGTGGATGACTTGCTCATCTATCGCCGGACCGAATCCTCCTTTCTGGTGGTCATGAATGCTTCCAACATCGAAAAGGATTTGGCGTGGATCAAAACCGACAATCCTCACGCCGGTGTCTGTCCACAGGTTGTCGACCTCTCCGATGCGACCGTACAACTGGCACTCCAAGGTCCGTTGGCTGTGCAGATTCTCGAACAATTCATCAGTGATTGCGATGCGATCAAAAGCTTTACCTTCAGAAGCCAATGTGAGATCGGGGAAGTCATGGCCTTGGTAAGTCGAACCGGGTATACCGGTGAGGATGGATTTGAACTCTACTGTGCCGCCGATGATGGTCCGCTCTTGTGGGACACCCTCTTGGAAGCGGGAAAACCATTCGGCCTGATCCCTTGCGGACTGGGAAGTCGGGATACCTTGCGCATGGAGGCAAAACTCCCACTGTACGGTCATGAGATCAGCGATACGATTACACCACTGGAAGCCAATCTTGGGGTGTTTGTGAAACTGGATAAACAAGACTTCTGCGGTAAGGAAGCCTTGCTTGCACAACAGGAGCATGGCGTTCCTCGGACATTACGAGGAATAGAAATGCTTGACAAAGCGGTGCCCCGCAATGCATATCGTGTGTTTCTCGGAGATACCGATATCGGATATGTGACCAGTGGAAATAAGAGTCCTACCCTTGGTATTTTCTGTGCCTACGTTATGATCGAGCGCAGGGAAGACCTGAAATTCGGTTCCCTTGTGGAAGTTGAGATCCATGGACAGCGTAAGCGTGCAAAATTGGTGAGGACTCCGTTCTACAAACGAGGGATGAAAAGCGAATAACCTTGAAACTGAGAATACAGAACCATGCTCCGGAAGGGTTTATTGCGCTGGATAATTCAGCATTGATTTATCCTCCTACCGAAGCACTCTATAATGCGAACACCTTTCGTATCTCCCTTGATCTGAGACAAACGATCAAGAAGGAGATACTTGAACTTGCCGTGCATGACATGCTGGAGCGTTGTTCCTATGCAAAAGTGAGTCTGCATACAGGATTCTTCTGGTATTATCTTTCTCCGAATGAAGAAAGTATTGTCGTGCATGAGGAGGGTGCATATCCGAGCGGACGGTTTTCATTCAAGGAAAACCACGGTTACCTCTTCAAGGTGCTGTACAGCGACCATCGCATCGCCATCGAGTGTTTCCATGCACTGACCGATGGAAGCGGCGCGCTCGCCTACCTGAAGCTGCTGGTGGAACGATATTGTCAGCTTGACGGAATCGGGGAATTCCAATTTCCCGGTGGCTTGATATTTTCCCGTCGACCGGGCAACCAGGAGTTCAGCGACCCATTCCAGCACCTTTACGACAAAACACTTCCCTCGTATCCTTCGATCAGCAAAGCCTATCACCGGAAAGGAAACGGCACCTATGACGACCGGGTCAAAGTGGTGAGTGCAAGCATACAGACCAGTCAGATCAAGGAACGGGCGAAAGCGCGCGGGGTGACAATCGGGGAATACCTATCCAGTGTATATATCTATGTCTTGGAACAGTTGCAGATAGAGGAAATACCCCAGCGGAAACGCCGTAAGCCGATCCGTTTGTCCGTGCCCATGAATCTTCGTCGAATCTTCGGGTATGATACGATGCGTAATTTCACTTTGTTCGCCGTCATCGGCATCGAGCCCGCCTTGGGGTTCTCTACCTTCGAGGAGGTAGTTAAGGAAGTGCATCTACAGATGGCAATGGCCCAGGATACCAAACGATTGCTCAGCCAAATCCATCGGAATGTCGGGGGAGAGCGGAATCCGTTGATTCGATTCGCCCCCAATGCTCTGAAGAATCCCCTGTTCAAGCTGCTTTCCGATTATCTGGGCGATGATCAATATTCAGGAGTCATCTCCAACCTGGGGCAAATAGCACTCCCACAATGCTTGGAAGATTCCGTATTGCGTATGGATTTCCATTTGAGCCCGGGGCTGATGAACAAGGTTGCCGCCGCGGTAATAGGGTATCGTGATACGATCGTGGTCAATTTCACCAGCTTCCTCAACACCGACACCGAATTGGAACGTCGGTTTTGCACTCACTTGGTTGAGGATGGCATTTCGGTTTCCCTGTCGACCAACCGTAAACCGGACAGGGAGGAGTAACGTATGGCGTATTGCGTGCGATGTGGTGTCAAACTGGAAGAAGGCGCCGACGTCTGTCCTTTGTGTGGAACTGAAGTACTGTTGCCTTCCAAAATGAGCGAGCAGAAGGCTCCCCCTTTGTTCCCAAAACCGCTTCCCAACAGGGGAAGCAAAGGCTTGGATAAAACAAGGAAAGGGATAGTGGAATTGATTATCACCCTTTCCATCGTCAGTGAATTGACCGTCTTTCTCTCTCTCTGGTTGTCAGGGAATCTGGGAGCATCATTCATTCCCTTGTTCTGCATCGCCATGGCGACCATTGCATTGTGCCTTGGGTTGCTGGCCAGCCATTCCTTCAGCCGACAGGCAAGTTTGCAAGGTGCGGTACTGGCAATTCTGGTATTGGGGCTGGATCTTGCGGATTTTGTTCTTTCCTGGTCCTTGATAGTCCTTCCGAGTCTGGGCTTGTTTTGGATGGTGGTGGTATATCCAAGCACCAAATATTGGAGAAAGAAGGGAAACCGTGCATGGGCATGGTTGATCCTTTCTCCTTACCTGTATTTGGCCTTCCTGAATTGGGTGCTTGCGGGTAATTTCACCTGGTTTGTTCCGGTTGCACTTCCTGCTGTAACGTGCTTGTTTGCTACCAGCGCACTCATGCTGGTATGGTTCAGCAATCGGAAAAACAAACGGATACCCCTCGCCGATCTGGTGCTGGCATTTCTTGTGGTGGTATTCCTATCCTGTACGGCGTTCGACCTGAGCCTTACTCATTATCAGATAGGGTACTTCGCCCTGCGTTGGTCCACCAGCTTGTTGGTCGCCGGTTTGGTGATTCTCTTGTTCTTGGTCAGCGTGAGTATTTCCAGACGCCTGAGGCGGTACTTCACCAGTCATACCAAACACCGTTAGGTGAAATCGGCAAAGATTGCATTAGCTGATCGCACAAGATCATCGGGTTTGATCTTCAGTTGCAGACCCCGCTGTCCTGCACTGACATAGATATATGGCTCCAGTTGGGCGACTTCCTCGATGAAAGTGGGGAAGTGCTTCTTCATTCCGAGCGGTGAGCAGCCTCCTCGGATATATCCGGTAAGGTTCTGGAGCTGATCCAACTTGATCAAGTCCAGATCCTTGCTCCCTGTCAATTCCCTGGCTTTTTTCGTGCTTATGGAGAAGTCGGCGGGCAGGCAGAATACGAAAACCCGACGCTCGCTGTCCTGCATTACGATAGTTTTATATACCTGTTGGGGTGCCAGACCGGCCATCTGGCTCGCGTGTACTGCATCAAGATGGTCCTCATCCCACGCATAGCTGATCACATCGTAGGGAATTTGCAGACTTTCGAGGATACGCATGGCATTGGTTTTCTTCATACAGGCATCCTAAAACTTTCCCCGCGAGCATGCAAGGCCAAGAAAAGGGGCCCCATAGGCCCCTGATGTAATCCCTTGTATGGATCGTTACTTGTCATCGATGGCAAATGCAGTACCCAAGGCTGCCGGGGAAGCAAACGATCCCTTTTTCTTCTGGTTGATGATCGTCATGCCGGTCAAGACAAGCAAGGTGATCAGATAGGGGGAGAACCCCAGGAACTGGGCGGGGATGACCATCTTCAAACCAGCTGCCTGCAAACTGAATTGGAGGCTGGTGATCCCACCGAACACCAATGTCCCGATCACTACGCGGCCTGGGTTCCATGTGGAAAAAATGACCAACGCGATGACGATCCATCCCTTGCCTCCGGTCATACCCTCATTCCAGCTGGGAATGAAGCTCAGAGAGAGACAGGCACCGCCGAGGCCGGCGAACAAGCCGCCGATGACGGTATACAAATACCGGATCTTGGTGACGGAAATACCCATGGCTGCCGCAGTTTTCGGGTTCTCGCCGACTGCCCTAACCACCATGCCGTGCTTGGTCCGGTACATGAAGAACCAAGCGAACGGGACCAAAAGGTAGAGTGCATAGGTAAGCAGGCTGACATTGAACAGGGCTCCGATGATCGGGATCTGGCTCAAGCCGGGGATGGCAATGTTGCTGAATTTCGAAGTGATGTTCATGCCGGTCAGGTTGTAACCGTTGGAAGCAGGACCGAGACGTTGCCCGAGAAAGTTCGCCAAACCGGTTCCGAACATGGTGATGGCAAGGCCGGCGACCACTTGGTTCGCCCGCATGGTAATACAGAGAAAGGCATGTACCAAGGAAAGCAAGGCTCCAACCAACATGGCCATTATCAGGCCGAACAAAAGGTTCCCTGTGTTGAAAGTGGTGGCAAATCCTGCAAGTGCCCCCATGAGCATCGTTCCTTCCATTCCAAGATTCAGGATGCCGGTCTTTTCCGTGTAGACCTCCCCGAGCGTTGCATAGGTCAGTGAAGTGCCCATAGCCAAGGTTGCTGCCAATAGACGGGTGAAAAAGTCAAGTAAGTTCATGCGGTAGCCTCCTTATGCTTGCTGCGGACGATCAGCTTGTATTCGGTGAATACGCTTCCCGCCAAGAGGGGAAGGAGAATCAAGCCTTGCATGACTTCTCCCATGGCCGAAGGCAGTTTCATGATCTGCAGGGCATCGGATCCTGTTTCCAAGGCCGCCATGATCATGGCCACCAAGATGGAAACGAAGGGATTGAGCCCACTCATCCAGGCGATGATGATGCCGGTGAATCCATATCCTGAGTTGACACCCTT
The DNA here is from genome assembly GCF_050256055.1 of Sphaerochaeta sp. Taxonomy (NCBI): domain Bacteria; kingdom Pseudomonadati; phylum Spirochaetota; class Spirochaetia; order Spirochaetales; family Sphaerochaetaceae; genus Sphaerochaeta; species Sphaerochaeta sp. The sequence continues at coordinate 25,399 of NZ_JBFWIJ010000006.1, forward strand.
GGTCAATTGGTGGGTGACCGCCGCCGAGTCGATGACTCCAGCCAGTCCTGCGATTCCTCCACTGAGCAGCATGGCAAGGATGATGTTTCGCTTGATGGACACACCTTGGCATTGGGCTGCGCGTTGGTTTTTGCCGATCATATTCAGCTCGAAACCCCAACGGGTCTTGTAGAGCACAAAGTATAATATCACGACGAGAACAAGTGCGATGTAAACACCGCTGTGCACGCGTCCCCAGATTCTCGGCAACCATGCGGATTCCGGATAGAGTACCGTTCCCATGTTCCCACGGGGGGCTTTCCATGCATTGATGTACAGATACTCGGCATAGCCGATGATGATGTAGTTCATCATCAGGGTGGTCAAAGTTTCGTCAACGCTCCATTGGGCTTTCAACAGACCGGGGATGCCTCCCCAGATTGCTCCGAATAGGATGCCTACGATCATACCGACGGGAAGCAGCAATGCTTCTGGCAGGAAGGTCCAGAATTGCATGACCCAGGTAATGCCTATGACCCCGCTGATATACTGGCCTTCAGCACCGATGTTCCAGAATTTCAACCGAAACGCAATACCAACGGCAAGTCCGCATAGCAGAAGCGGAATCGCTTTTGCTATGGTGTACTGCAGTTTCATCTGACTTCCAAACGCACCTTTGATCATGGCTGCATACGTTTTGATGGGGTCTGCTTGAGAAATTCCCAAGACAATGGCTCCCAGAACGAAAGAGACCAGTAAGCTGAAGATTGGCACGAGCACCGTCATCTTCTTGGAACGAAAGTCCCGTTTTTCCAAGGCGAATCTCATGCTTCCTCCCTCCGTACCCCAGCCATCAGCATACCTAATTGTTCGGTGGTTGCACATTGTGCATCAACAATATCCATGATCCTTCCTTCAAACATGACGGCAATCCGATCAGCGACCATCAACAGTTCCTCCAGCTCTTCACTGACCAAAAGTACGGCGCTTCCCTGATCGCGTTGCTTGATCAAATTTTGCCGTACTGCCTCCGTAGCACCTACATCCAACCCGCGGGACGGATATACTGCGATCAGGATCCCTTTACAGCTGTCGATTTCCCGGGCCAGAATCGTTTTTTGGATATTGCCTCCACTGAGGAATTTTACCGAAGTATCCTGGCTCGGAGTCTTGATGGTGAATGCCTCGATCAGATGGTCGGCGAACTTCCGGACCCAGCTTCGCTTGATGATGCTGTGACTGGAAAGTTCGTCGGTCCTGTATTTCTTCATGGAAAGATTGTCGCCGACGCTCATATCACCAACCACTCCCATCCGACCTCGGTCCGCAGGGATGTGGCTGACTCCGCGCTTGATGATCTGCAGCGGGGTTTTGTTGGTCATATCCTCTCCATTGAGCAGGATATGACCACTGTTGACGCGCAAAAGGCCGGTCAAAGCCTCGGTCAACTGTTGCTGGCCGTTGCCTGCCACCCCTGCTATACCAAGAATTTCCCCACTATGGATGGTAAACGATACGTTGTCGAGGATCGGTTTTTCTCCACTCTGGGGGAAAATGACCAAATCCTTTGCCTCGACTTTGATATCACCGGGTTTGTACGGTCCTCGATCAAGCGAGAAGAGGATGTCCCGGCCCACCATCATGTTGGCAAGATCCTGCACGCGCTTGATGGATTTTGTCGGGCAACTGGAAACACTCTTGCCTCTTCGCAATACCTGGACGGTATGGCTGAATTCCATAACCTCATCCATCTTGTGGGTGATGAAGATGGCACTTTTCCCCTCTGCAAGCATTTTTTTGAGGATTTCGTTCAGATCTCGGGATTCACCGGGCGTCAGGACAGCCGTCGGTTCATCCAGGATAAGGATGTCAGCCCCGCGATAGAGGAGCTTGAGGATCTCAACCCGTTGCTGTTCGCCGACCGAAAGGTCCTGGATGATTTTATCCGGATAGACCTGAAGACCATATCGTTTGCTTAGTTCCGTAATTTTCTCTTTGATTTCAGCCATGGGAGGAATGAGAGGCAAGTCCCGCATCCCAAGGATGATGTTCTCAGCAACACTCATATTGCCGACCAGCATGAATTCCTGGTGGATCATGCCGATGCCCAGCCCCATGGAATCCTGGGGGCTGTTGATTTCAGCCAGTTTCCCTTTTACATAGATTTCACCGCTGTCCGGGCGGTACAGCCCTACCAGCATGTTCATCAAGGTACTCTTGCCGGCTCCATTCTCACCGAGCAAGGCGAGAACCTCCCCACGATGCAAGGTCAAATTCACTTGGTCATTTGCAAGTACTCCAGGAAAGTGTTTGGTGATGTTGACCATTCGCACGACGGGAGTATCGTCGGTATTTGTTACGCTCATGTTCTGTCCGCTTAGGTATCCCCGGAAAACGGGAATTGATTTGCCAGGAATGAAGTAGAGGCGGGCAGTTGCCCGCCCCTATCCAATAGGATCAAGTGACTATTTGACTTTACCGATGACGCCTTCCACGAACCAATCCATGGTCAGCATTGCCTCATCGCTCATTTTCTCGCCGGCTTTCTGACGAACAGCGCCGGTGTTGTCTTTGATCTCTCCCCAGAACACATCCCACTTCTTGTCATGGATGTCTGCCTGTTTTGCCTCGACCTGTTTGACGAAATCAGCAGGTACCAACGGAGAAATCGGGGAAAGGTGGATCATATCGTCCTCAAGACCGCCCCAATAGCTCTGGCTCTTCCATGTTCCATCCAGAACACTCTGGACTGCAGGAATCATGTAGTTGCCCCAGTTCCACATCGGAGATACCAAAATGTGGTCGTCGCCGATCATGCCGCGGAAGTCTGCATTGTAGCCGATTGCGTACTTGCCGCGTTCAATGGCTGCCTTGGCAGGTTCGGTGGTGTCCTGATGCTGGGCGATGACATCACAACCCTGGTCGAGCAAGGCGATGGCGCCTTGTCTTTCCAAGGAAGGATCGAACCACGTGTTGGTCCATACGACGGTTACCGTCGCCTTGGGGTTGATGGAACGAGCACCCAAGGTAAAGGCGTTGATGCCACGCACCACTTCAGGAGTGTTGTACGCGCCGACATACCCAAGCTTGCCGGAAGTGGACATCTTGGCAGCAATCATGCCGGAGAGATAGCGCATCTGATACATCCTTCCGAAGTAGTTGGACATATTGGGATTGGAGAGGTATCCAGAGCAATGTTCGAAATACACATTGGGATACCGCTTGGCAACATTGAGCATGTACTGCTGATAGTTGTAGGAGTTTGCGAAGATGATCTTGCATCCTTCGTCGATGAGGTTCTCCATAACCCGCTCGCTGCTCTCATTCTCAGGAATTCCTTCCATCCTGATGACTTGAATCTTGTCACCAAAGTGCTTTTCCATGGCAATGGTACCTTGGTCATGCATGTAGGAATAGCCCATGTCACCCGGGGGGCTGATGTAGATGACGCCAACTTTCAATGGCTCATCAGCCTTGGCCGAACCGGCGGTTTCCTTGGTCCCCTGCGCAAAGGCAAAGGAAGAAACCATCAGCACGATCAACAGTAGAACAAGACCTTTTTTCATGATTCTCTCCTTAAAAAAAGATTGCGTGATGACGTTGATAGTACTCGAAGAACCTCAACAATTTCAAATTATACGAGACGATTTGTCAGCTGTCAAAACAATATTGATAAACAATTAGATAGGTATTGCTCAAAGTTTGCTTAAAAAAAATTAGAAAACTTAAGAATCGAGATAAAAATCTAATATTTACCTCAAAATACAACAATTTGTGATAAAAATGCACAAGCAAATGAGGAATGAAATGTAATATGTTGCATTTTTTAGAAATGATTCGAAATAATTGCACATCTGATACTATTTTAGTATTTTTTCTGCACAAATCATGCAACAAGACGTTACGTTGTAGTGATCTCGGGCTTAGGTTGTTTTCTTTAGGGAAGTGTCAAATGATGCTTGTTTTGGCGTATGACATAATGGTAATATGAAACATACTATGCCTATTGAGCTCGGATTCTCAGAAGAAATGAAGGATTTCATCGCATGAAGAGAAGAAACACTACGTTCATGGTGTTATTGTTGGTGGTCTTATGGTGCGGCAGCTTGGTGTTTGCCCAGAATGCAGGATTGGTTGTTCGTTCTCCACTTTTTGGCAACGACATACAGAATGCAACAATCACTGAACCGTTGGCCATCCAAAGCTATGCACAACAGCTGGGCCTTCTCCAGGAGCAATCCCAGCCGGAAGGGCCGCAGCGGGTCCTCAGCGCCATCAGCAGCGGTGCCTATCCGGTTACCCCCGGTGATACCTTCCGTCTGGTGTATCTGGATGGGTTGAAGACGGTGACCGTCGACCTCCAAGCCGATGAAACCAGCTCGGTGACCATACCGGGTTTGGGCACCATCGACGGCAAGGGGAGCACGTACCAGCAGCTGAGACAGGATCTGCTGTCCATGGTCCAGACCTATCATAGTTATTCCAACCCACAGTTGGTGTTCACCGGTACTGGTGCATTCACTGTTTCGGTGGTGGGAGAGGTGAGTGGAACCCGTGTGCTTCCCGCATGGGGACTTACCCGGCTTTCCGAGGTACTGCAGGCTGCGACTCCGTACGCATCAAACCGTAAGGTGACCATTACGCATCTTGATGGAACGAGCAAAGCATATGATCTCTATCTGGCGTTGCGGAAAGGTGATCTGAAGCAGGATCCACTCCTCCAGAGCGGGGATGTCATCACCCTGGCTCGGGCGCAAAAATTGGTGCTTCTTGGTGGCAACGTCTATAAACCGGGAACCTATCAACTGACTGAGGGTGATGACCTTTCCAAGTTGATCGCTTCCTATGGCGGCGGAGTGCTTGCCGGCAGTAATGTACAGAAAATTCGGGTACAACGCTATAATTCCGAGACCGGGTCCTGGAGTGCGCAGTATGTCGACTTGGTGAACAACCCATCCTTCACTCTGCAGCATCTCGACCAAGTGGTTGTTGATACACTCGAACCGGTGATCAGCAGTGTCACCATCGAAGGTGCGGTGGCTTCCAGTGAAGCGTACGATGCACTTTCCTCCACTGCCTTGGTGGGGTATCCCTCAGGTCGTATCTTCTATCAATTTTATCCCGGTGAGACATTGCGGCAGATGCTGCAGGCGATCTCGGCAAGACTGCTCACGGTCAGCGACCTTGACGGAGCTTACATTGAACGGGGTGAACAACACATCGCGATCAAGGCCCAGCAAATTCTTTACGGAACAGATGCACAGGGCTCGATGAAGTTGGAGGGCGGGGATACGCTCATCATTCCATTCAACCAACGCTTTGTGACGGTCAGCGGCGCTGTGGTCCGATCCGGTGTATTCGCTTATGTGCCGGACAAGGGAGTGAATTACTACATTTCGTTGGCCGGGGGGCTCAGCGATGATGCTGCCTATCCGACTACCATCAAGGTTACCGATCAGAGCGGAAATACACTGGACAACAGCAAACCAATAGCTGCTGAAACCACCATTACGGTGGCGAAGGATACCTTCGTCAGGGATATCGCCCCTACGGTTGCCGTAATCGGTTTGGTCAGCTCCATTCTTGGCATAGTCGCCACGGTGGTGAGTATACTCGTTGATGCCAAGACCCTGTAGGAGGATGTGAGATGAGTCAGCAGGATGAATATCAGGGTGCAATGAATGCCTTCGATGCAGGGGAAGAGGGTATCTCGATTGCCGAGTTGCTCCACATTTTCCGAAAACGGTTCCGATGGTTCGTGCTCGGCTTGGTCGTGGTCGTAGGGCTTGCCATCGGGTATCTGCAGATCGCCGTTCCTCAGTATGAATCACAGGTGTCGGTACTGGTGGAACCCATTCAGCGTTCCTCGACCTTTGAATCATTGCTGGATGTCTCTACTTCCACAACCAAGATCGCAACGGAAGTCGAATTGATCACCAGCCGTAAGAACATCGAGTTTGCCTTGGGCACCCTCGATCTCTCGAAGTACCATAATCCTGATGGGCTCGATTACCGGGACAAGAACGTGTTGGGCAATGTAAAGGAACGAATTGTCGTTTCCACGGTTAAGGATACCAATATCGTACGTATATCGGTCACCGATGCGAGCCCTGAGTTCGCCCGCGATCTGGCCAATGCGCTGGCTTCCAGTTATGACCAGCTTTTGACCGGTATTGCGAAGAATTCAAAGACCGCCCAACGGGAATTCATTGAATCGCAGATTCCCATCAATGACGCCGCGCTTTCCCAGGCCAGCAATGCCCTGGGGGATTTCCGGGAGAACAGCGACATCATCCAATTGACCGATAAGAGCTCTTTGTTGGTCAATCAGATTTCCTATTATGCATTGCGCCTTGAACCCTTGAAACTGCAACTCAAGGAATCGATGGTTTTCATCGACTCCTATACCAAATCCATGCAGGACGCGGGAATGAAGGGGGTCCTGACGCTGGATCAACTGCGGGCTGACCCAACAATAACAGCCAAGTTGAAGGACTTGGAAGCTTGGAAGACCGAATTGACCATGTACGAGTCACTCACTTCCCCGACTGCCAATGCCGCCACATCCACGGTCGCTCCCGCCACCGGGATGGATTCTTCTTCCCGTACCTATGTGATCAGCAGTGCGATTTCCCAGGTCACCAAGGATCTGCTCAACCGGGTATCGGTACTGACACGTTCGTACGCCAGTGATGCAAACACTCAGGCAGTCGTACAGGCGCTAACCACCGAGGTCGGAATCAAGGTGCTCGAACAGCGTGGTGCAGTTTTTGTGAATGAATTATCCCAGCTTCCGGTGTTGGAACGAAAGCTTTCCGAGTTGCAGCGTGATGTGCAGATCAGCGAGGCCATCGGGCTGAAGCTCAGGGAAATGTTGGAGGAAGTCAAACTCAGTGAAGCTGCGGTCACCGGAAATGTTACCGTCGTCGACCAAGCAAACCTGCCACTCAGTCCGGTAAGTCCAAACAAACTCCTCATCCTTGCGGTCGCCCTGCTTTTGGGATGTGCCATCGGGTTGCTGCTCACCTTGGGAATCGAGACGTTGGATGTGTCCATTCAGAATGAACAACAAATTCAGAAGATCATAGGCAAGGATGTTCCCGTACTCGGTTGGATCCCGATGATGAAGGTTTCCCAAAGCGATATGTATCCAACGCTTTCCGTGTACAATGATCCGCTCTCCTTCGAATCGGAACGTTTCAAACTGGTAGCCAACATGCTCTACAACAAGAGCAACAAAAAGGTGTATTCCATTACTTCCTGTGCCATGGCCGAAGGGAAAAGCACCATCATCGGGAATATTTCCCTGGCTCTGGCCCAGATGGGAAGCAAGGTCCTGATCATTGATGGAGATCTCCGGTTGCCGAGTATGGAACGGTTCTTCCGTCTGAAACATAGGGGCGTGGGATTGGTCGACTTTGTGACCAAGGAGACCAAACTCGAGGATTGTATCATCAGACCCTTTGAGAATGTACCCACCCTCCATCTGCTGCCCCCAGGTAACGCCCCGTTGGTTCCTGCCGCCATTTTTTCCAATCCACGGTATATCCAAGGGATTGAATATTTGCGACAGATCTACGATTTCATCATCATCGATGCACCTCCACTTGAATCTGCAAGTGAGTTGTTATCCATCAGCAAGCATGTCGATGGCCTGATCATCACTGTACGCGCCGGTATAACCAGCAAGGGTTCACTCTACGATTTGGTATCGAACCTTCGTACGGCAAACGCCCCACTCATCGGATTCGTGTTCAACGGCGTCATCCCCGGAACCACCTCCGGGTATCGTTACGGGTACGGCTACGGATATGGCTATGGTTCCTATGCATACCGCTATGGGTACACCGGTGGCAAAAGTTCATCCAAAAAGCGGAAGCATCACGCCAGACGACGTTCGACTTCCTGGTATCGCAAGCGGTACAAACAGGATTTGAAGACACGCGGGAAAGTCACTTCAGAACAGTATGAGCCGGTGCTGGCGTTCGGCCCCCATGCAGAATTCTCCAGTCTTGAGGCTTGGGCGAAGGAAGCGAACCCCAGTTTTACTTTCTCCTCCATGCCTGTGCAACCGAAGGAGAAGGAATCTGCTTCGGCCAAATCCAATACCTCGGAAGACTTGCTTGACAGTTTGTCCTTGATTGAACAAGATGGAGCTGCAGTCGGCAAAAAAACAGAGCAGTGACTCTAGACAGAGTGACATGACTCTGGTATGGTACTGAGAAGAAAAAAATAGGAGGGAACCGATGCTTCGGAAACGATACACTGTCATGTACCTGCCAGTTGGGTGCTTGTTCCCTCAATTCATTGCATTTGGAAGTCGGTCGTAGGGCCGGCTTTTTTTTTGAAGGAGTGAAGATGGAAAAACAAAACGTGTTCGTCGGAAGATCGTTGACCGTCATAGAGGATCTGTCGAAGGAAGAACGCATGTATCTCTTCGAACAGGTGCGAACGCTCAAACGGGCCATGGAAACGCAGGATACCCAGACTCTTGAGCGGTTCCGCATCAATGACAAGGATTTCGGCATCTATGAAGTGTTTCTCGAGGACAGTACCCGAACGAAGGAATCCTTCAGAAATGCAGCCAATTTCCATCATGTAAAGGTATCTGAACTGAACAGCGACAGCTCCTCCTTCAACAAGGGGGAAAGTTATGCCGATACATTCTACACTCTCAGTGGGTATGCCAATACCATTTTCATCATCCGAAGCAAACTCGAAGGGGTTTGCCGCTGGTTGGAGGAAACCTGTACTTCCTATGCAGAGCGCAATCATCTGTATCGAAAACCGGTCTTCATCAATGCAGGTGACGGAAAGCATGAGCATCCGACGCAGGAGTTGCTTGATGAATTCACCTTCCTTGAGGACAATGACTGGAGTAGCGAATCCTTGCATGTAGCCTTGGTAGGTGATCTGTTTCATGGTCGCACCGTACATTCCAAGGCTGATGGTTTGAAAATCTTCAATCGTGTGAAAGTAGACCTCATTGCTCCTCCTGAACTCGCCATGCCGGAGACCTATGTACAGCGGATGTTGGAAAATGGGTATGAGCTCAGGTTTTTCGATTCGATCGATGATTACCTTGCACAACCGGATAGGGCGGCAAAGTGGTATTTCACCCGTCCCCAGTTGGAGCGCATGGGTGATCGGATACTCCAACGCCAGGCTGAATTGCGGCGATCGATCACCTTCAGACGGGAATTCATGGATAAGCTGGCACCGAACACAAAGTTCTACCATCCACTTCCCCGCCACAAAGTCAATCCGACCATCCCGACCTTCCTTGATGAGACTGAACTGAACGGATGGGAGCGCCAGTCGATCAACGGCATGTATGTGCGCATTGTACTGCTCTCCCTGATAGCAGGTAGGATTGGGAACGACTTCCTTCCTCCTGCAAGACCGGAGGAAAAAGAGGAGGAGGATTACATCCAGGAAGTGGATCTCTCCTCCCTTCCAGTACGTGAGAAAGTGGTGAGCGAAGGTGTGCAACCAATCCATGACGGTTTGGTCATCGATCATATTCTCAAAGGGGATGCCCCGGGTGAAATCCGCAACCATATGCGCCTGATCAGCAGTGTGCTGGGTCTGGATGAGCAGAAGGGCGGGGAATGGGTGAGTACCGGGCATAAAGATGCCGGTACGTTCAAGGGAATCATCTTCCGTCCCGGTTCGTATGAACTGCATCGCAAACATCTCAAACGTTTGAGTGCGGTGGCACCGGGATGTACGCTCAATTTGATCAAGGATGGAAAGGTGGCGAAGAAGTACAGGCTGTATCTGCCGCCGAGGATTTATAATTTTGATGATTTGGCCTGTACCAATGAAGCATGTATTTCGCATCCAGAACAGCACGAAGGGGTGCCTGCGTTGTTCTATCGGACCAAAGACAATCATTTCGCCTGTGCATATTGTGGGAAAAACCATAGTTTCAAGGAAATCTGGAAGAGCAAGAACAAATAGGGTAGACTGGAGTAACCATGAAGAGTATTGAAACCATTACCAATGAGTACGGGCCGCGTTTGGCGCAGCAGGCTCTGAGCTTGGGGGCCATCAGGCTCCAGGTCCAGAATCCGTTTACCTGGGCAAGTGGATACCGCATGCCCATCTACAATGACAATCGGAGATTGCTTGCCCAACCCCAAGCCCGTGCCTTGATTGCAGAGGCGTTCGAGGCGATGCTCAAAAGTCTGGACTTTGATCCTGAGAACATCGCAGGTACAGCGACCGCCGGCATTCCGCATGCAACAACCCTTGCGGACCGGCTCTCCAAACCACTGAGCTATGTGCGCAGTGCCGGCAAGGATCATGGGCTTGGCCAGCAGATCGAGGGACTGGGGCAAAGCGGAAGCTATGAAGGTGCCCGGGTGTTGCTGGTCGAGGATTTGATCTCAACCGGGGGGTCCTCCATCAAGGCGGTACAGGCGGTGGTGCAGGCCGGTGGCATATGCCCCTATACCTTGGCCATTTTCACCTATGGGTTTGAAACGGCACGTTCGGCTTTTTCCGCCTTGGACCCTGCCTGTAATTTCCATACCATCCTGGACTACGACGTGATGGTCAGAAGTGCAGAAAAACAGGGCTACATTTCATCCGAGGATGCAGTGCTCCTTCGGACATGGCGGGAAGATCCCTTCGGATGGGGCGAGAAACACGGCTTCATGCCGACCTTCAACTAGGAGCATGGCAATGACCTATCAAGAACGTTTACAGCAGAGTGCCCAAGAAGTGGGCAACGTCGTATGCATGGGACTGGATCCTCAGGTGGAAACGCTTTTGGCATCGGATCTGGATCTTCGCTCTTCCATCAATGCCCACTTCCAGCAATTGTTCCGCAGAATGGCCCTCTCGGGTTTGATCCCTTCTGCGTTCAAGCCCAACCTTGGGTATTTTGCCTGTCTGGACAATCCTCGTGAGGATGATTTTTCCGGCAGCCAGGCGTTGGCGGATCTTTTGGATATGGTGGAGAATTTCTTCCCCGGTATCCCGCTCATCCTTGACAGCAAGCGTGGGGATATTGCGCGCAGCAGCCTCAACTATGCACGGGAAGCATTCGAAGTATGGCGATCCGATGCAGTGACGGTCGCCCCCTATATGGGCAGCGATTCGGTCCAACCTTTCATCGATTTCACTGACAAGGGCGTGTATATTCTCAATCGTACCAGTAATCCAGGGGGCAAGGATCTGCAGAATCTGATACTGGACAGCCAAAGGCCCGTCTATGAGGAAGTCGCCCGGCAGATCATCGCTTACAATCAAAATCGAGGGTGTGTGGGGGCCGTCGTTGGGGCGACCAACCCCCAGGAACTGATGCAAATTGCACGTCTGTACGCAAATGAGCATGTACCACTGCTCATTCCGGGGGTGGGCAACCAAGGTGGAAGCGCCGTTGAGGTCATGCAGATACTTCGAAGCGTCGGATATCCTGTTGTACTTGCCCGCATCAACAGTTCCAGTGCGCTTACCCATCCATGGAAAAAGGGTGCGGCACCGGATGACTGGCTTGATCAGTGTGAAGCAAATCTACGCATGCTGATCACGGAGTGTGCCATATGAATGTGTTGGCTCAGCTCTCCTGTCGGCACTTGGACCGTACGAAAGAGGTGCTTTTGACCACCGTAAGCGGGGTCGCATCGACCAAGCCTGCGCTCATTTCCTATTTTGATTCCAAGGTTGAGGCCGTGGGCATCATTACGACCAAGAGCTTTCAGGTGGAAAGGAATCCGGGAAACCGTGAACCGGTCATCTGCGAAACGCAGACCGGTTGTTTCGGTAATTCCGTCGGACTACGGAATCCAGGCATGGAGCAGGCGCTCTTTGAGTTGCGGCAATTGCGGGAACAGCATGCCTTGCGTTGTCTGCTCAACGTATCCCTTTCTGCAAACAGCATTGAGGATTTCATCACCTTGGTCCGGGCCTTCGATGAGGTGGCCGACATGGTGGAATTGAATTTTTCCTGTCCGCATGCCTCAGTCGGATATGGTTCGTCCATCGGATGCGACCAATCCATCTCCGCCGAGTATGTACGCGTCATCAAGGAGGCTACGAAGGATTGCAAGGCCCCGTTGTTCGTGAAACTCACCCCCAATGTAGAGAATATTGGGGCCATTGCAAAAGCAGTGATGGCCAGCGGTGCTGATGGTTTGGTTGCCATCAATACGGTAGGGCCGATCGTCCATATCGATCCGGTGGCGAATCAACCGATTCTGCAGAACAAACTCGGGGGAAAAGGTGGCTGCAGTGGTCAATGGGTGTTCGAACAGGCATTACAAGCCATCAAGGCCATTCGATCGGAATGCGGTGATGCCATCCCCGTAATCGGTATGGGTGGGGTTTCCACCGGCTCGGAAGCTGCACTTCTCATCGAAGCGGGAGCCGATGCCGTGGGGATAGGTTCTGCTCTGGGAACAGTGGACCAACGAAACTGGCCTCACTATCTGGCTGCCGTCAAGGATGAGGCACAGCGCCGATTACAGGGACTCCCTCAGTCGGACCACGCAGCTTCCCGATATCTGATTGATCATCGACAGATGGCCTACGAGCAGCATATCGTGACCAAGACTGAGCACTATGGGAAGGATACGGTGATCCTCGCCTTGGACGGGATGCTCAATTGCAAAGCAGGTCAGTTCGCTTTTCTCTGGATCCCCGGTCTGGGGGAAAAACCGTTTTCGGTTGCACACAACCAGCCGCTTTCCTTCATCATCAAGCGACGCGGTCCAGTCAGTGAGGCGCTTTGCAAACTCACCGTAGGGGAGAAGCTGTATGTTCGGGGATTGTACGGAGCCCAATTGGAGAACGAGGTCACCGAACAGGCTTTGCTGATTGCCGGTGGGACAGGAGTCGCCGTCCTACCGTCGCTTGCCGAGCAACTTCGCAACCAAGGAAGCAAAATGACCATCTTGGTCGGAACCAGCGAGACGGTGGACTCAAAAGCGTTGCTCGAGGATGAACTGTCGGTATACGGGAAGTTTAGCTGTGTTGCCGATGAGGGGAAACCGGGACGTGTCCTCGATTTGCTTGATTCACTGGAGCTTGTCGGTGATACGGCATGTTATCTTATCGGCCCCGAATTGTTCATGGCCATCGCCTCACGCAAACTTCTGGATCGGGGCGTTGCACCGGATAAGCTGTATCTTTCAATGGAGCGCACCACTTTGTGTGGAATCGGTATGTGCGGAGAATGTGCCTGCGGGGATAGACTGACCTGTCGTTGGGGTACGTTCATGCAATACGACTACCTGGCACGGGAGGCACCACAGCTGATCGCCTATGATTGATCCACATGTACACCTGCGTGATTGGCGGCAGGCAGCAAAGGAAACCTTGTCCCATGGGATGGAGGTGGCATTGGAAGCCGGAATCGATGAACTCTTCGATATGCCCAATACAGATCCTCCGCTGACCGAACGATCGCTCATTCTCAAACGCCTGGAGGATGCCAGGGTTGCCAATCCTACGATGCGCTATCATCTATTCGCAGGCTTGAGTGCCGACCGCGATCAGGTGTTCGCTGTTGTGCATTTGGCGAAGCAGTTGTTTCCCCAGGTAATCGGGCTGAAGTTGTTTGCCGGTCATTCCACCGGCAACATGGGTTTGGTTGACGAGCAATTACAACGTTCGGTGTATGGTTGGTTGGCGCAGGCTGATTATCAGGGTGTTGTCGCCATCCATGCAGAGAAGGAATCGTTGTTGCATGGTGAACGTGAAGACTTGAAGGATGCGAGTACGCACAGTCTCGCCCGCCCGGTGGAGGCGGAAGTCGTCTCCGTGGTTGATCAACTACGGTTTTCAGAGGAAGCGGGTTTCAAAGGTCACCTGCATGTTTGTCATCTCAGCTCGACTGAAGCCCTGCATCGTATCGAACAGGCAAAAAAGAAGGGGAGGCGTGTCAGTTGTGCGGTGACCCCACATCATGTGCTTTTGAATATGCTCGATGCCAAGGACGCTGCGCTTGGTGCCCGGATGAATCCACCGTTACGCAGTGAAACGGAACGAAGCGCCCTGTTTGCCGCCCTGCTGGAGGGGAGGATTGATTGGATAGAGACCGATCATGCCCCACATACGTTGGCCGATAAGCTGGCCGGCGCAAGCGGGATACCCGGATTCAGCGGCTTGTTGCTTTTGGTGAAGGCCATGATCGAACGGGGTGCCGACGAAAAACTGCTTCGTTCCTTACTCGGCGAACGGGTGCTGCAGGTATTCGGTCTGCCATCCCGTCCTATTTCCATTCCTGCCTATGATACTCTTTGTTCCCTCTCCCAGACAGCATGCGAAGCATATCCGTATGACAGCTATGCCAACTTCCGATTGCGCTAGGATGCTCAAGCCTGTATACTAGTGCAACCGGGAGGGGTATGTGATAGATCTTCGCAAACATTCGAGCAGACATCTGGAGACGAAGCTCATTCTCCCTATTCCTGAGACCCAGCGCTATGAACGGGAACTCCATTATTATCTGTTTTCTCCTCCTCAGTTGTATGTGAATCGGAGCACCTATACCGAAGATCGGCTGCTCACCAAATTCCAAAGCCACGGGAGGTATTCATCACCGGAAATCACCTTGGAAGAATTGCTGGATGAGCATAACCAAATCAGTCCTCTGACCCTGCTCAAGCGGTATGCAACCGACCTAGCTAGGGATGGGGCAAGTGTTCCGGAACGCAACGTCATCCATGAGTTGCAATCAATCGTGAATTCCACCCGGCATGAAAACAAAGCCTGCCTGCAGGATTGCAAGGATATGGTGAAGTTGGGCATGCATTCCGACTTGAGCAATACCTTGGAGGCTTGGCAGGCAAACAGCAGAAAACTGTTGGCTACACTTCGTATGCTCATGCATGAGCTCGAGAATCGGTTTTCAGCTGAGAACCGGATCGTCTTGGCTTTCCAGTGGTCCGATGAGGCGGTCAGCCTGCTGTGTGAAAAGCAAGCCATCGACTTGTATATGACCAGCACTTCATTGCAAAACGAGATGGCCAAGACTCTTTCCTCGTTGCTTACCCTCTCCCGCGAAGAGGTTGAATACCGTAAACGTCAAGGATATCCGAGCGGCAGCAACAACGCCGAGGCGGTACAGTACCGTAAGGCGGTCTTGAAGAAATGGACCCAGTCTTCTTTGTATCTGGTACCGGATGTTTCCCGCTGGCCCAAACGGGTGAGTGAAATTTTAGCAGGAACCGCTGCCGGGGTGGCGATGGCATTCGCTACGCTCACCGCTGTCTTTGCTGAAACGACATTCATCAAGAACAGCTTGCAATGGGCGTTGATCGTCATCATCGGGTATGTTTTCAAGGACCGCATCAAGGAATGGCTGCGTCTGTTCTTCAAGGCGGTTCTCCCCAAGATGATGGCCGATGAGATTTCCTCATTCCTTTCTCCCAAGACCAATCGCAAGATTTGCTCCAGCAGGATCCGTTTGAAGTTTGAGGATGTAGAAGGTCTTCCTGCGAAGGTGAAGGAGATACGCAAGGATAAGAGCAATCCCTTCCAGGATATGCTCCCGAAGGAGGATGTCATCCATTACATCCGTAACCTGGAGATGCATCCGCTGACCAAGCATGGTCTGGATCGTGATCAGTTTCCAAGGGAAAACAACTTCACCCTGGTAACCCGAATCCGTTTGGATGACTTTCTCAAGGAAATGGATGATCCGAACGATGTGCTGTTCCGCATGGACCCGAACGTCGATGAGCTGGATCAGCTCAACAGCGAACGGGTCTATCATCTGCATCTTGTGCTTCGCGAATATTCGAAGAAAGAAGAACTCGATCTATACAGTCACTATACGGTGGTTCTGAACAAAGGAGGCATCGTTCGTATCGAACAGATGCCGCTCTCCTAAAGACCGATTTTTCCGCTTGCCTCGGTCATGGCTTCTATGGTCAGGCTGATGATGTGCTCCAAGGGAAGGTCGAGCATCTGAGCTCCCTGGGCGATGATCTCACGGTTGACTCCGGCTGCAAACCCTTTGGAGGACCATTTTTTCTTAACGGATTTGACGGTCATTCCCTGCATCTTCTCCGGCCGCATAAGAGCAGTGGCATAGACGAGTCCGGTCAGTTCATCGATGGTATAGAGGACTTTTTCCATGAAAGATACCGGTTCTACGTCGGTGACCAAACCCCATCCATGACTGCATACAGCGTGGATGAACGATTCGTCGGCTCCGATTTCTGCAAGCAACTCGGGAGCTTTCTTGCAATGCTGCTCGGGAAACATCCCCCAGTCGATGTCATGCAAAAGGCCTACAAGCGACCAGTACGTCTCGTCATGATCATATTCCCTGGCAAATCGTCTCATTGTTTCTTCCACACAATATGCATGGTAGATGAGCGCTTCATTGGTATTGTACTTACGCAGTAATTTCTCTGCTTCTTCACGATTAAACATGTATTTCCTCCTTGTGGGGAGTATAGGCTGTTTGGCTTTGTTCGAAAAGGGTGAAAATAACCGGATTCCCCCTTTATTCTTCTTATGCGGTTATGTTAGTATGAGGCCGAGCTTGCCAGCTGTGCAGGCTATTTCCCGTCATGAGGAGGAACCAATGTCTACAGTAGACGATGGTGGCAGTATAACACCTCTGCCTAGTATATCAGAATTGGCGTCCTCCTTGTTCCGTCCGTAGGTTCGTACATCGATCCTCCAGAGTGAACTTGGAAGCACGTTTCACCCGCAATGGAGGAAGTATGATCACAATCAGAAAGAATCTGATGAGCCAGAATCCAGGAGATCAAATCCAGGAGGCTCCTTACACTTGGGTCGATGCCCGAGATATTAATCGGGATGACATCACCCAACTCGAGGAACAATACCAGATTTCCAGCGAATTGCTCGCGGATATCATGGACCAGGACGAGCAGGCACGCATCGAGCGAGAGGATGATTACATCGCCTTGATAGTGCGTCTACCCGCGCTGGCCGATGACAGCAAGGGAATCAACCAATATGCCGTTCCTCTGGGCATCGTCTTGGTACGCGATACAGTCATCACCATTTGCCAGAGCAACAGTATCGTCTTGGAAGATTTTGCCAAGAATCGATACCGCCAATATCCCGTACAGACGATGGAAGGGTTTGTGATCAGCATCCTTGGCCGCGCGGTTATGGTCTACATCCGTCTGCTCAAGTACATCAACCGGCAGAAATCGCAGGTTGAGGAGCAACTGCATAAGAGCATTATGAATTATGAATTGATCCAACTCTTGCAGATCCAAAAATCCTTGGTGTATTTCTCGACCAGCCTGACCACAAACGAAGCGTTGCTCGAGCGGTTGCAGAGGACTCCCTATTTCAAGCTTGCAAGTGAAGAAGAGCGTGATTTTCTGGAAGATGTGATCACTGACAACAAGCAGGCAATCGAAATGGCCAATATCTATTCCTCGATCCTCACCGGAACGATGGATGCATTTGCTTCGGTCATCAGCAACAACATGAACGTCATCATGAAACGACTCACCATCATCTCCATCAGTATCATGTTCCCGACGTTCGTTACCGGATTTTACGGGATGAATGTGGAATTGCCATTCATGCACAACAGTTTTGCCTGGATGGGTGTATTGACGTTCTGTGGTATCAGCGCCTTTATCGGAGGTTGGATGCTCTCGGATCGTAGAAACGCTCGTTTGGTCCAACGCTCGGTTTCCGGTTCCCGTGAGATGGATCGGGAGAAACAACGGAAAAAACGAAAAAAGCGGGCACTCCCCGATTGATTCGCGATGTGCCTCAGTGCTACTATCAGCGCTATTCGGAGCACACACCCCAGATGGACAGCATTGCGCAACTCATCGCCGCCTTTGACGGAACGTATGCCGGTCAGTCAATGACCGACTTGTTTTCCTTGTATTCCCAGATAGAAGAACAGACCGCTTCGTTCTGCAAGCAATTCAACATTGCCTGCGCTCAGGGGTGTGGAACATGTTGTGAGCATTTCATGCCTGATATCACCACCAGTGAGGCACGTCTTGTCGCAGCCTACCTCTTGTTTGTCAAGAAGGATTCGCAGCTGCTCGAACAGGTGCGCCAAAATGTGGATAATCATGAAGGCCCTTGTCCGCTGTATCGCTTTGACAGTCCGTATCATTGTCAGGTCTATCCGGCCCGGCCGTTGATTTGTCGCCTCTTCGGCGCATGTGCCAATCAGGATAAGAATGGAAAGGCGGTATTCCGACGGTGCCGTTACAACACCGAGCATACCATGCCCCTCTCTCTGACCTTCGACGAGGATGTTCCGGTCATGCAGGATTATTCCTATGCCTTGCGTTCGCTCGATGACCATGAAGGGGAGGTGGGGTATCTATCTGAAATGGTGGATTCCCTGCTCGATCAATTGCGGTTTCTGGCGAATATGCTCGGGTTGGATGACTCCAACCCGGACGATACGCCCAATCCAATGGCAAGTTAGCGCAATACCCTGATGATGAATCCATTCAGGTATTCGGATTCAGGGAAAGAAATGCGGATCGGATGATCTTCTCCCTGCCCGAGAATTCTCAGGATCTGGATTTCCACATTTGCATCCTTTGCACTCCAGGCGAGTACCATGCGCAGTTGTTCGCTGCTGATCGCTCCGCTGCAGGAAAAGGTGGCAATGATTCCCCCCTGTTTGATTTTCTGCATGGCCAGCCGATTCAGATCCTTGTATGCTTTCATCGCATTTTCAGCCTGAGCTTTGGTCTGGGCAAGCTTTGGGGGGTCCAGGATCATCAGATCATAGTAGTCTGCAGGAATGATGCGCATCTGCTCGAATATGTCACAAACCGTGGTGGTGACCTTTTCCCTGCTTGTATCAGGGATGACACCTAATTCCTGGTTGAGATGGATGTGACGCAACGCCTGTTTGAGCGCGGGTTCACTGGAATCGAACAAATCGACTTGTTTCGCTCCTGCACGTAGGGCATGGAGACTGAATGCTCCGGTATAGCTGCAGCCATCCAGCACCACCGAATCCTTGGCATACGCTTCGATTGCCTTTCGGTTCTCCCGTTGGTCACAATAGAATCCGCTTTTCTGTCCTTTACCGGGGACCACCTCATAGACCAGTCCATCCTCGCGGAAGCGAATGCTGTCCAAGCGTTTTGACGGGGTGAAATATGCACCATCCTGATAATACAACACGGTTTCGGCAAGGTGTTCGATGCCGCAGAACGCGCTGTCGGTGGAAAGCAGGATCATCGCCGGTTTGAGCAATGCATCGAGGGTTGATACGATCAAATCACGATGATCCCAAGCCACACGAGCGCTGATCACCACCCTGAGCATGGTTCCGTAGACATCGACGACCAATCCGGGAAGCATATCCGCCTCACCGAAAATGATGCGAAAGGTGGTGGTATTGCTTGCTTTGTCCTCAAAGAACACAGATCGACGCTGGATGCTTTCCTTGATGGTCTGTTTCCACCAAAGATCATTGATGAGCTGATCCTCATTCCAACTGAGCAGGCGAAGAGGGATGTGACTCTCCTGGTCATACCATCCCCATGCGATGAAGGAGCCTTGCTTCGTCTCCACCCGGCTCAGACCGGTGGACAGAAGGGAGGCCTTGTTTTCCAAGGCGCCTGAGAAAACCCACGGATGATGACGTAGCAACTGCTTCTCTTTACCGTCTTTGATCGTAATTATTTGCATGGCTACACAGTAGCCGAAGCGTCTTGTTTTGTCAAAACGTTTGTTGACGTACCACCGTCCCCTGCTTAATAATGGGGCCATGCATATGCCAGACTTCAAAGCGGTAGTGTTCGATCTTGATGGAACGTTGGTAGATACGATTGGGGATATCCAAAGTGCTCTCGCTTCTGCACTGCAGCGGGAAAACCTACCGGCTCCCGAAGAGGAGCTTGTGCGAAAGGTAGTGGGAAACGGGCTTCCCAACTCGCTACGTGGTGTTTTGGCCAATTTTGGTCATACCGTCAGCCCTGCCCGATTTGAAACACTGTTGGGAACAATGATGGCGTATTACCGGGTGCATTATGCCGACAAGAGCCGTCCTTACGAGGGGATTATGGACTTGCTTCAGCGTTTGGCCGATGATACTCTGCTGATAGGGATCCTCTCCAACAAGGAGGATGGCTTGACCCAGAGCATTGTACGTACGTTGTTCCCTTCCACATCCTTTGCATGGGTGCAGGGACTACGCAGTGATGTTCCCCGAAAACCTGACCGGTCTGCGATCGATTCGTTTTGTACTCGGTTTCGCCTCTCTCCCCAAGAGCTGCTGTTTGTCGGGGATAGTGAGGTTGATTGGCAAACTGCGCAGAATGCCGGATGCCCACATCGGTTGGTAAGTTGGGGATTTAGACCGAAGGAAGAACTGCAAGCCCTTCCCGGGGCGGTGGTTGTCGATACTGTGCAAGCGTTGGAGGATGCAATCTATGGCTTACAACGAAAAGGATCTTCGAAACAAAGCTGAGGCCTATCTGAAGGCTGAACGCCAGCAGGTCTTCCGTCAGGATGTGGAGCAGGAGCTTGAGGCAGGCTCCTGGGAAGCCTTGTATGATAGGTTTTATACTAGTCTTGCATTCGGAACCGCAGGTATGCGGGGTGTCATCGGCGGTGGAACGAACCGGATGAACAGCTATATGGTTCGCAAGGTGACCCAAGGATTGAGTGAATACCTGAAGGATGAATCGAAGAACCCTTCGGTGGTCATTGCCTATGACAGTCGCCATTACAGCGACCTGTTCGCCAAGGAAGCCGCCTTGACCCTTGCCGCCAATGGAGTCTCCGTA
Source organism: Sphaerochaeta sp. (assembly GCF_050256055.1). Taxonomy (NCBI): domain Bacteria; kingdom Pseudomonadati; phylum Spirochaetota; class Spirochaetia; order Spirochaetales; family Sphaerochaetaceae; genus Sphaerochaeta; species Sphaerochaeta sp. The sequence goes on from NZ_JBFWIJ010000006.1 coordinate 46,107, forward strand.
TTCCTGTACTCCACCTTGCATCCGGTCCCAATGCTCAGTTTTGCCGTACGGTACTTGCAGACGACGGCCGGCATCGTGATAACGGCAAGCCATAACCCGAAACAATACAACGGGTACAAAGTGTATTGGCGTGACGGAGGGCAGGTGACTCCTCCGCATGACTACAGCATCGCCGAGCGGGCCAATGCCGTGAAGCCGGAGAACATCAAGGAACTCAGCGAACAGAGTGCCCGGGACAAGGGGCTTTTGGTCCCGGTTCCCGATAAAGTGGATGAGGCATATTATCATACTGCACTGGGAAGTTTGCGCCGACCGGCCTTGGTGCAGAATAGCACGATCACCGTTGCCTATACGCCGTTGCATGGATCAGGGAATGTACCTGTCCAGCATTTGCTTGCCCAAGTGGGCATCAAATGCGTCGTGGTGAAGCAACAGCAGGAACCCGACGGGGATTTTCCTACCGTAGAGCTTCCCAATCCGGAACATCCGAATGCGATGAAGATGGCCATCGAGTTGGCAAAGCAGGAAAAGGCCGACATTGTCCTGGGTACCGATCCCGATGCCGACCGACTGGGTATCGCCATTCCCTCCTCGGAAACAAAGCAGGATTACCGATTGTTGACAGGGAACCAGATAGCCACACTTCTGACCGATTACCTGATGAATGCGCATACGGACAAACCAACCGGCAAACGTCCGTTGGTGGTCAAGAGTTTGGTTACCACCGATTTGGTGAAGCGGATCACAGAAGGACAGGGTGGACGGTGCAAGGATGTCTTGACCGGCTTCAAGTACATTGCCGAGCAGATTGCAGATCTTGAAGGGCCGAAAGGTGAGCATGAATATTTCCTGTTTGGATGCGAGGAAAGCTATGGTTTCTTGACGGTTGCACAGGTCCGCGACAAGGATGCGATCAGCAGTGCCCTGGCGAGCGTGGAGATGATGAGTTATTGGTCCAAGCAAGGTATCACACTACAGCAACGGTTGGAGCAGATCTATGAAACGTGGGGCTATAGCACCGAAGCGGTATTCTCCAAGGAGTATGAAGGATCCAGTGGAAAAGAGAAAATGGCCACCATCATGACAAATCTGAGGAAGCTTTCCGCCTCTGACTCCTTGGCAGGCAACACCATTACAGCAGTTCAGGATTTGCAGGATGGCAGGCAGACCGATTTTCCTCCTTCCGATGTGTTGATTTTCCACTTCCAGGGAGGTGACAAACTGGTGATCAGGCCGAGTGGTACCGAGCCGAAGATAAAATACTACCTCTTCTTTACGGCGGACAAGGCCGGAAGGAAGGCGCTGGAAGCATCTCTGGGGCAACGGATTGAACGGTATAAGGCGGCGCTCTCTTGATTACCTGTTATATCCTGCAACGACATAAGAAGAGCAGTCTCTGTCTCAGTCCTTACCTCGATACGGAGCGGGTGGCCAATTACGCGGAAGACGAGCAGGTGGTGCTAAAATCCAGCGGCATGCTTACCAAGAACCAGCGGGATGAGGTCAGCTACTCCCTCTATGCGGCGATTGATTTCAGCGTTGACCGCTGGATCCAGAACAAGCAGTACGTGCCCCGCCTGCTTGTCTGTGCCGTAGTTTTCACGGTCGCCTATTTCTTCTTTTCGCTGGTCATCCGTGACCCCATCCCCATGCTGGACGAATTGGTAATCAGCTCAGCCCTGACGATTTTCTGTTGGACGTTCTTGTCCAAGCGTGATACCCGGTCCTCGGTTGCCCAGCGGAGGCGATATGAGCTCAAGCTTCGGGCTTCGGAGCGTGAGGAAGTCATTGAGGAGGGTTTGTTCAGCTTGGAGCAGTACTTGGACGAGATTGGACAATTGGATCCGCTACAGGTATGCAATTCGCTGTGTTTGGTGGAACCGGAGGCGGTGAAGCCGGATTTTGCGTCACAACTCGGCGAGAATCTGGTGGAAATTCGGGCCATGCTTGTCCAGGATCTTACCCTGCATGACAAACAACTTCTCCATAGTGCCCATCGCATCGTCGAGCTGAGAGCTCACCAAAAACCTGATGAGAAACTGGCTGCCAAGCTGTTCCATTTGAGTGCACAAGACCAAATCGATCTTGCCTTGCTCAGTTGCACCGTAGCCTTGCTCCAACAGTAATTGAAGCAAAAGCCTTGCAACCTTTCCTTGAGAAGGTATGAGAAGGGCCTTCATGTTGTTCCCGCTTTTTTGCATCGTGGCGTTGTACCTTGCCCAAATCGATGCCAAGGTGATGCAATATCCCTTGGCTGCCGGAATGTTGCTCGGAACAATTACTTTGGTACAGCTTCGTATCCTTCCGGCCGATTCCCATCGAAGTCTCATCCTTTTCTTTGTGTTGCTGTACCTGCCGTATTGCATCCTTGGCTGGGCGGTCGGGAAAAACGAGGTTTCATTCGGCTTTCCGGTACAGCGGATTTCCTTCCTTGAGGGTACGCTGGTCGAAGATTCCTTGTTGACGAGATCGAACAAACAAGTGCTCAGGCTCTCTTTGGATGCCGCCCAGAGCAAGGAGGGCAATCGTTGTTCAGCCCGTGGGGTCACCTCCGCTTTGCTTTCGGTGGATGAGGTATTGGTGGCATCTTCAAAAGTTCGGCTGAAAGGTTCCTATGCCAAGGACCAAGCGTTGTTTTTTGCAGATGATGTCCAGGTGCTGAACCTCACGTATCTGGGCTTGCTCCGTCGTTCGGTACTCGAGCATTTGGAACGAAGGATTCGGGCGGTTACCGATGACCCTCAGGTGCAAAGCCTAATCAGCATGTTGGTGCTTGGACAGACGACTGAGTCGTCATTTTTGCTCAAGGACTTGAGTCTTGCAGCCGGGTGTGCCCATACCTTGGCTCTCTCGGGGATGCATTTGCAGTTCTTTCTGCTGGTGAGTACGAGTTTTGCATCTCTGCTCTTCGGCCGTTTCCGGGGAAAACGTGTAGGAACGTTGCTCCCTTTTCTCTATGTGGTGCTGGCGGGTCCGAAACCTTCCTTGGTTCGGGCGCTGGGAATGCATTTTTTCTCTCTTTTGTCCCTCAACCGGGCAACGGGGAAAGTTCAGGCTTTTCTTGCCACTTTCATGGTACAACTGGTTTTGTTTCCGTCCGCACTCTCCAGCTTTGCCTGTCTCTTCAGCTATGCCGCCTATGGGTTGCTTGTCACCGGTACCATCCTGCCGAAGTTTGCCGGGAGGAATACTATCCTGGCGGTGCTTGGCACCGCACCCGCCTCCCTGTTGCTGGTCGGATCATGGAATCCCATGGGATTGGTTTTTTCCTATCCGGTGACTGGTTTGATCAATCTGGCTATGGCATTGAGTGTATTTTCCCTGCTTTCCGTTCCTGGATGCATCATGATCCTCTCTTGGATTTATCATCTTCTGCTGAAAATCCTCTCTCTTTCCTCGCTCTTGATGCTTACATTCTCGTTGGGCGGATATCTCGTCTATTTCGTCGTTGTGTTGACCTGCGTCGTGGCAATTGGCTATGCTGGACGGGCCTTGCAGGACAGAAGGAGAGCACACGATGAGTTGGAAATTCGCTTACGATTCCCCCTCGGCAATCAAAACCTTGCTCCAGACGGAGACCTTGTCGATGACCAAGAAATTTGGGCAGAACTTCCTCTTGTCCAATCCGGTCCGTGAACGAATCGTCTCCCTTCTTGCTATCACCGAAGCTCAGAACGTGTGGGAGATCGGGCCGGGTATCGGTTCGATCACGACGTTGCTGCTGGCAGCACATGCCCAGGTTACTGCATTTGAGATTGATCACGGGTTTTGTCGTGTGTTGGCAGAACAGGCTTTCGCTGATGAACCCTCATTCCGCTTGGTTAACGGAGACGCGTTGAAGACCGTACCGCAATTTCTCCAAGAGGAGGGTGCTCCCCACCGATTGTGCGGGAATCTGCCGTACAACGTCGGTTCGGTCGTGATCGCCCGGTTGTTGGAGAGTTCCTACCGACCTGAGATCATGGTCTTCACCCTCCAAAAAGAGGTGGTGGACCGGCTCTGTGCAAACCCAGGCAGCAAGGACTGGTCTTCCTTTTCCTTGCTTGCCAAGGCAGACTATGAAGTCAGTCAGGCCTTTGTCATCAACAGCGGTGCTTTCTATCCGCCACCGAAGGTAACCAGCAGCGTGGTGGTCTTCACCTTAAAGCAAGTACCTCTGGTTTCGGAGGCATTGCGTCCGTACTTCCTCCAATTGATCCGCGATTTGTTCGCCCAACGCCGTAAGACGGTGAAGAACAATCTGCTTTCCGGAAAAACGGGGAAAGTGGTTGGGAAGCAGGGAGTGGATGCTCTGCTCACTTCCACCGGAATTGATCCCTCCGCTCGTGCAGAGGCTCTGGACTGGGATGCATTTCTGAAGCTCAGTGCGTCTCTTTCCAGCTATCAAGCCAAGTGAATCTCCGGTATTGTATCAGAGAGATAAGTCCACGGAGGGTCAGGTCGCTGGCCATGGCGATCCAGATGCCGAGCAAACCGAGTTCTGTGCTCCTGAGAAGCAAGTAGGCCAGCGGCAGACGAAGCAACCACATGCCGGCCAGTGAGATCAAAAACGGACGATGCGTGTCTCCTGCCCCACGGAATACCCCGAAGGCAAGCATGGACAATCCGAACCCCGGTTCTGCGAACGCCTCGATGCGAAGGATGGTGGCTCCCAGTGCGATGACGGCTGGGTCCTTGGTGAAGAATCCGATCAACTGCGGTGCTCCTGCAAACAGGACCACTCCCATCAGGCTCATCAGAACTGTTCCGAAAATGGTACAGGAATCGGCGAATTTCCGTGCAAGCGCCTTGTCGTTCGCTCCCAATGATTGAGCCACCAAGGTGGTGGCGGCGGTAGCGAAACCCGAAGGGGGAAGGAACGTGATCGACTCTGCCGTATTGGACAGGAAGTGGGCGGCCAGAGCGGTGGTGCCCAACGTACCCACCATCTTGGTCAGGACTATCTGTCCGAACGAGAGGGTGGAACGTTCCAACGCAACGGGGAGAGCCAAGCGGAATGCTTGTTTCTGAATGCTCGTCTCATATTGGAAGGGTGAGGAGAAATCGAGCCTAATCGCCGAATCGGTGCGTATAAGGATCAACAACAGCAGGATACTGGTGACTGTACAGGATAGGGATGTGGCTATGGCGGCTCCCTGTACTCCCAACCCGAATCCGGGAAGCTTCCATGGTCCAAGCGAGACGCCGTCGAAAATGAAAAACAGGTTGAGTACGATGTTCAGAATATTGTTCAACCCATTCAGATACAGCGGGGTCTTGGAATCGCCGCTGCACCTGAGCAGGGTACTGATCAGGATCATGACCACATTGGGAAGATATCCCAAGGCAATGTAATGCAGATACGCTTGTGCCAGCACATCCACCTGTGGTTCGGCCCCGATCCAGGTGGGGAGATAACGGCTGATGATGACAAAGCCGACGGTAAGGACAAGTCCGAAATACAGGGAGGTAACCAATGCCTGCTTGGTGACCAACTTGGCTCGGTCCTGTTTTCCCGATCCCAGATTCCGAGCCATGAGTACGGAAAATCCGATGGCGAATGCATTCATCCATCCATTGACCAGCCAGATGGTGGAAGTGGGCACCGAGATCGCCGCGGTTGCTACGGCTCCCAGGGATCCGACCATCGCCGAATCGACATAGGTCACCGTTACCTGAAGGATCTGTTCCAGGATGGTAGGCCAAGCCAGGGCCCAGATGATGCGCCTTGGTGGCAGGGAAGTGTCGAGCAGATTGATGATTTGCTTGGAACGCATACAACACGCTTCTCCTTGGAAGCAGTGCAATCGTACTGGAACAGGAATGGAGTGACAAGGGCGGAAGGATATTCCCGCCCTTGTCTGATGAATCAGTTTGCTGCAGACTGGGCGAGGGTAATGGCACTGGTCACCACGATATCCTCCACCGAGCAACCACGGCTGAGATCACTGATCGGTTTGGCGAAACCTTGCAGAATCGGGCCGTAGGCTTCGGCTCCGGCAAGGCGTTGTACCAGCTTGTAGCCGATGTTCCCTGCCTGCAGGTCGGGGAATACCAAGGTGTTGGCAGTTCCGGCGACCGTCGAACCAGGAGCCTTGCTTTTTGCGACGCTGGAAACAATTGCTGCATCAAGCTGCAGTTCCCCGTCTATGCTGAGATCGGGACGCTTTGCCTTCAGTAATTCCGTGGCGGTGGTCACTTTGTCCACCAATTCCCCTTTTGCAGAGCCCTTGGTGGAATAGGAAAGCATCGCAACCTTCGGTTCTGCATTGAGGAACGTCTTGCAAGAGAGCGCGGAGGCTTCGGCAATTTCAGCAAGTTGTTCGGCTGTCGGGTTGGGGATGGTGGCGCAATCGGCAAAAATGAAGGAACCGTTGGCACCGTACTGGGTCTTGTCCGTAGCCATGACGAAACAAGAGGAAGCATATTTGATACCGGGTTTCGTCTTGATGATGTTGAATGCGGCAAGCAGGACATTGCCGGTGGTGTTCTCGGCTCCGGCGACCATGGCATCGGCCTTTCCGAGTCGAACCATCATGGCTCCCCAGCGAAGTGGATCGATGATGCCTTCATAAGCCTCTGCTTCGGTCATGCCCTTATGTTTGCGTAGCTGATAGTATTCATCAGCGAAGCTCTTGCGGTCTTCACTCTGGGTGGGGTCCACCACGGTGATTCCCTCCAGGGAAGTGTTGACCGACTGGGCGGCTTTCGCTACAGCTTCGACATTTCCCACCAACATTACTTCAGTGGCGAGTTGTTCGTCTTTGATCTTGCGGGCTGCCTGGATGGTTCTCAGCTCGGTGCCCTCAGCGAGGACAAGCTTTTTCTTGGCCGCAATGGCTTGGGCCTTCATTTTTTCTGCAAACGTCATGGTACTGCTCCTTGACAGGAAAGATTGATTAATTGGTTGTAGTTTACCACGTTCGATGCGCTTGGAAAAGGTAGGGTAGGCTCTGTATTTCTTTGCAAGCCTATGGTATCGTCGGCTCATATGACGAGGTATTTGCTCTTTGCCATGGTGATGGTGCTCTCCTTTTCCAGCAGCCTGTTCGGCGGTTTGTCTGAGGAGATCCAGATAGCCTGTTCCATGAATGTATCCCAGATGGGAATGTTGATGAGCCTCGGACAAATCGGAAGCCTCATCTCATTTTTGTTGCTTCCCTCCATCGCAAAAAGATTGGGTTCCTACACGCTTCTGATCGTCGGCATCCTGGCTTCGGCATTCGCCCTGCTGGGTATGTCCTTGAGCCGAAGCTTCTTGTTGTTTGCCGTCTTCTTCCTGGTCAGCGCACTGGGTGGATACTTGTACGGAACCAGCAATGTATTGGTGTTGATCGCATCCGATCCTTTGCATAAACGGACGTCTATCCCTTTGATGCATCTCACCTTCAGTGTGGGGAGCATCCTCAGTGGTCTGTACATAACTTATTTGAAACAGCATATCTGGTATGAAGGATATCTGACGATGGCCGTTTGGTACGTAGGGATGGCCGTCCTGTTCATGGCTACCCGCCCGGCACAAGCGGCGTTATGGGAAAAGCCTCAGTACCGAACACTGAGAAGTGGATTCAGCTTGTTGGGCAATCCGCAATTCCTGCGCTACCTCATCTTCCTGGTTCTTGCGAATGCAGTGGAATATTGCACAACGGTTTATCCATTGTTATTGCTGTCTCAACGACTCGGGGCGGGAGCGAAGCAGATCGGGCTTGCAATCAGCATCCTCTATGGAGGCAGTACGGCCGCCCGTCTGCTGGCTATTCCCCTGTTAAAAACCGGATTCGTTGCACATCGGATCCTCATCGCCCTGAGCGGGGTGTGCATTGTCGGTCTCACGGGATTTGTCCTTGCTCCCTCATTTCTCCCTGCCTATATCAGCCTTTTTTTCATCGGATTGGGAATAGGTGCAATGAATCCAGTGAGCCAGATCCTGGAGATATCGGTCTGGTCGAACGATCTGCTGCAATTGGCGAACCTACGTTCCATGGGATCGACTTTGGGTAGAATGATTCTGCCGATGCTTCTGGGCATCAGCATTACGCTGTTTGGGTTGGCTTCGGTATTCGTCGTACTCGCATTGGCCTTGGGCGCCGGAGCTTTCACCCTGTATACTGCACGTTTGAAGCCGACTCCTTGCTAGGGTGCTTTGTTTTCAGTACAATGCCGGCCATGGAAGAGAGTAAGCGCATCGGAGTATATGGTCTGGGTCGGTTCGGTTCCTTCTGGGCCAAGGAATTAGCCAAGCATGGTTTTTCTGTCGTCGGGTACGGCAGATCGGCCAAAACCGCTCCCGAAGGAGTCAGACTTGGCACCGAGGATGAAGTGTTGGCATCATCGGTGCTGTTCTACTGTGTTTCCATCAGTGCATTCGGTGAAGTCCTTGACCGAACCGCTTCCAGGATCGGAAAGGATACCGTGGTGATGGATACATGCTCAGTCAAACTCCATCCGGCTAAATTGATGCGTGAGAAGCTTCCTGCTAAGACGCAATGCATCGCCACCCACCCGATGTTTGGACCCGATTCGGGAAAAGATGGATTGGATGGTTTGCCGTTTGTCATCTGTCCGGTCCACTGCTCACAGGAAACCCTCACGTACTGGATGGATGAATTCAAGCGCTGGAACCTCCAGGTCCTTCCTATGAGTTGCGATCAGCATGATCGGGAAGCCGCCTGGTCGCAAGGGATCACGCACTTCATCGGCAGGACGCTTTCCGAGCTCTCACTCGGGGAAACTGAATTGGCCACCAAGGGGTACCGCACCTTGCTGACCGTGGTTGAACAAACCTGTAACGATCCCTTGCAGCTGTTCTATGATCTACAGCGGTACAACCCCTATGCAAAACAGATGCGCATGGGACTCAAGGGAGCGCTTGATACTGTCATGGAGGCTCTCAAGAAACAGGAGGAAGGACGTTGAACGTATGTGTCTATACATTGGGGTGTCGACTCAACCAGTGCGAAAGCGAAGCCATCGCTGATTCATTCGCACAGGAGGGGTTCACCATCGTTGGAGAAGCGGAGAGTGCAGACCTGTATATTGTCAATACGTGCACCGTCACCAGCAAAGCCGAGCAAAAGGCTCGGAGAATGATCCGCAAGTTTGCCAAATCGGCGCCTACGCTCGCCACCGGGTGTTATGCCCAGGTGAATGAAGAGGAGCTCAAACAGCTCGGTGAACAGATTATCGTTGTTCCTTTGGAAAAGAAAGCCCATTTGTTGAAACTGGCCACCCATATGAAAGCCAGCTTGGTTTCAGGGATGAGCACCTATGAAGGATGTCGGTCCTTCAGTGATGGGAATGCTTCGGTATTTGATTATGAGGCGGCTTCCTTCTCCTACCACAGCAGGGCGTATTTGAAGATTCAGGATGGATGCGACAATTCCTGTGCGTATTGTCGGGTGCATGTTGCCCGCGGCAAGGCGGTGAGCCTCGACGTTCCGACCGTGATCCAACGCGCCCTTGCCTTGCAGGATGCCGGATTTCAAGAGATCATGCTCACCGGGGTCAACCTGACCATGTATGACCATGAACGGGATGGTTTGGGCGGTCTTTTGGAGCAGCTTCTAAAACGGCTTTCCCCCTCGATGCGACTCCGCCTCAGTTCTATGGAGCCCGACCATATCGATGAACGGTTGCTGTCCGTCCTGAAGGATCGAAGGATGCAACCCCATTTCCATATACCCGTACAGAGCGGCAGTGATGCAATTCTCAAACGGGTCGACCGACATTACACCATCGCTGAGCTCTCACGCATACTCGATCGGTTGCGCGAAGCAAAGGATGATCCATTCCTCGCCGCAGATATCATTACCGGATTGCCCGGTGAGACGGACGAAGATTTCGAGCAGACCTATCAATTCCTGCAGAACCAGGGGTTCTCCTATTTGCATGTGTTCCCATTCTCCCCACGACCCGACACCCCGCTGTTCAAGGCAACCGACCGAGTGCCGGAATCGGTGCGTGATGAACGGGCGTTGCGGCTTCGCAAACTCAGTGAGGATTTGCATCGTGCGTACCGGATGCGGCAGGTGGGAAAAGATGCTGAAGTCATCCTGCAGAACCGAAAGGGCGGCCACTGGTACGGTCTGAGCGGGAATTACCTTGAGGTGAAGGTACTCAATGCTCCTGCATTCGGCAGGGAAGGCATGCTTGTCCAGGGGACCTTCGGTCCGTTGGCCAAGCAATCCGAGAGGATGGAGTTCATCGTCGATGCACCTGCTGTTTGAGACACTCCATCTGAAAGCCTATTTGCTTGATCGCAGTCTTGCCAAGCAATTGCTTGCCTACGAAAAACATAACAAAGAGGCCTTCCTGCGCTTCTCGAATGAGCATCCCCAAAGCTACTATACTCCTGCGTCTTTTGAGCAATTGTGCGACCGTAATGCAAGTCTGTATGCCCAGAAGCGTATGCTTCCCGTCGTCTTTTTCCCGAAGCAGGGAGAGAATCACATCCGTGCCGTGGTGAATATCAACCAGATTGTCTGGGGCAATATCCGTTGCGGGAGATTGACTTATAGTGTGGACCATGATTTCCAACGCCAGGGATACGGCAAGGAGGCGGTGGGATCGGTCATAGGCTACGCCTTCAAGACATTGGGCCTCCATCGTATGGAAGCCCATGTCATGCCGGCCAATGAGGCGAGCACCGCGCTGGTTGTTTCGTTGGGGTTTACGCTTGAGGGATTATGCCACAGCTATCTGTATCTGCATGGCAAGTGGGAGGACCACCAGAGATTCGCATTGGTGAACCCTGATTAGCCGTTGCGTCGTTTCAAGTCCCTGAAAATGATTTCCGGTTCCTGAATCACAACCATGGTATCCGCTGCCACCGATTCCTTTATCCACACGTTGGAGCCGATGACGGCGTTCCGCCCGATGGTGATATCACCCAGGATGGTTGCATTGGAATAGATGGTGACATTGTCCTCCAAGGTCGGGTGGCGCTTCGTGCCTCTGATCAAGGCTCCACATGCATCCTTGGGAAAACTCAGGGCTCCCAAGGTGACTCCTTGATACAGCTTGACGTTGTTGCCGATGACAGTGGTCTCTCCAATGACCGTCCCGGTCCCGTGATCGATAAAGAAGGAAGCCCCGATCTGCGCTCCAGGATGGATGTCTATTCCGGTTTCCTTGTGTGCGTATTCATTCATCATCCGGGGAATAAGCGGTACGTCCATCTTGAACAACTCGTGGGCTATACGGTGGATGGTCAAGGTTTTGATGCAAGGGTAGGAGAGGACCACTTCCCGAAGATTCTTTGCTGCCGGGTCGCCTTCGAATGCAGCACGGGCATCCATTTTCAAACTGATCCGGATCTGGGGAAGCAAGGCGCATAAATTCTGGATGATCTGCTCGGTCTTCTTCTGTGCATCGCATGCCTCGAGATTTGGATTGTCGTATCGATATGCCAAAAGCAACTGGCTTTCCAGCAACGAACACACCTTGCTCATCTGCTTTGCGAGAATTTCCTCAAGGCTCAAATTCGCTTGATCCCGGCCGCAGCGACCGGGAAACATGAGCTCAATGAATTCGTTTGCGATTTCCCCGATGGCCAACATCTGGGGTAAGGGTTTGAGACCGTGGAAGTTGGCGTTTCCGGCAACCCTATCGAACGTTCCCAGAAAGGAGGGAACGTAGCGTGAAGCATCGAATTGCTGTTCTTTGCATTGTTTCATGTATATACCATACGGTTCTTGTAAGGTTTTATGCAAGAGTTCAGGCCACCAGCTCCTCGATTCTATGGTGGAAGGTTCTTCCCAGTTGCGTGGCTACGAGCAATTTCAGGATATCCCCAGGCAAGAATGGCAGCATTCCCACCTCAATGGCAGTTTTCCAAGGAAGCGACCGGGTGTATTTGAGAAAAGGGACGCCGATGAGATACACGGTCAGTGAGGCAGCCAATCCCAACAGCAGGCACAAGAGCGTATATGTCCGCATATGTTCTGTTTTTTTGCGGAAATTGCCGGCGATACCCGAAAGAAAAGCTGCCGGAAGCAATGCGAACAGAAACCCTCCCGTGGGCCCGAGCAAGGTTCCCAATCCTCCCCCGTTGCTGAATACCGGAAGTCCTGCAAATCCGAGCAGCAGATAGATGGCGGTGCTTGCCATGGCAAGTTTAGAGCCAAGCAGGAAGCCGGCGAGCAGGACGAACAGTGTCTGCAGGGTGATGGGGACCGGTGGAAGGGGGAACCTGATGTAGGCCCCGACGATGATCAATGCACTGAACAATGACGTAAGTAATAATTTTTTATACTGCATGCAGCGACGATACCACGGGTCAGTCTGTATTGTAAACATGCAAATGGTTGACAATTGAAACGGGCTTGGATATCATCGCTCCCATGACCAGTGCACAACAATTGCTCCATGTGCTGGAGCAACAACGGGAACAATACACTTCGGGGCAACAGCTGGCAAAAATGCTCGGCATCTCCCGAGCTGCCGTATGGAAGGCGATCGAGGTGCTCAGGGACCAAGGCCATACCATCGAAGGGGTATCGAATCGTGGCTACCGTCTGCTTTCGCTTTCTTCCTTGCTGGAGGCGGAAAAACTTACTGCACTTCTTCCCGAGTATCGCATCCATGTATTCGATACCCTGGATTCGACCAACCGGTATGCCAAGGTACTGGCAACCCAGGTGGGAGGAGAAAAGGCTCTGGTGGTGGCGACCAGCCAAAGCGGGGGGAGGGGGAGGCTGGGGCGTCAATTCTTCAGCCCCCGTGGAGGTCTGTATTTGAGTGTGTTGCTGCCACTTGCCTTCAATCTGGAGGCTGCCGGTTTGATCACCAGCTCAGCTGCGGTGGCGACTGCCCGGGCGATGGAGGAAGTCTGTCACAAGACCTGCCAGATCAAATGGGTCAATGACCTGTTCTACCATGGGAAAAAAGTCTGCGGCATCCTCACCGAAGGGGTGCTTGGGGTGGAAAGTGCCAGACTCAGTGCGGTAGTGGTAGGAATCGGCATCAACCTTGCTGTTCCTCTTGCTTCCTTTCCGCTTGAATTGGCCGACAGCGCTACTTCCTTATTTGATGGACCTGCTTCGCTTCCCCCGCAATTCGATGCACATGTGCTGGTAGCTGCATTGGTACGGGAATTGGAAGGATTGGTCTTCCGATTGCCCGATGCCGCATATCTTGGTGAGTACCGCAGTCGCTCACTCATCCTGGGCAAACGGGTGGAGGTTCTGCAAGGGAAGAATAGCTATGGAGCGTGGGCGCGGGAAATCGACGACCAGGCGCGTTTGGTAGTCGAGACCGATGACGGGCTGAGGCAGGTCCTCAGTTCGGCGGAGATCAGCATTCGGCTTGAAAGCTGAGTTTGATTTATTGTATAGTCGGTATCTACAGGAAGAAGGAATATACTATGCTGAGTGCAGTGCGTGAGAAATGGAAAACCTTGGTGGAAGAGCAGTTGGCTCTCTATGCGAAATCAGTGATGGGCATTGAGGAACCTCTGGCTCCCCTTGCCGTCCAGATTCCCCCGAAACCGGAACTGGGCGATATTGCGTTTCCCCTCTTTGCATATGCGAAGGTTTTACGCAGTGCCCCCCCCCTGCTTGCCCAGCAACTGAAAACCCAGATAGAGAAGCTCGATGATCGTCCTTCGGGAGATCTTTTGGTAGCCGGTCCCTATCTGAATGTCCGTATTGATATAGCTTCTCTTGCCACTTCGCTTTCCGAGGTTGTCGGAAGAGAGAGGGAACGCTATGGAACAAATGCCACACTGTCAGACAAACGGGTGATGATCGAATTCAGTTGCCCGAATACCAACAAGCCGTTGCATCTCGGGCATATGCGCAACGACAGCCTCGGTGAGAGCGTTGCAGCAATTCTGAAAGCCAACGGAGCGATGGTTCGGAAAGTGAACCTGATCAACAACCGCGGTGTCCACATCTGCAAGTCGATGCTCGCCTACCAGAAGTTCGGCAACCACGAAACTCCGGATTCCACCGGGATCAAAGGCGACCATCTGGTCGGGAACTATTATGTCAAGTTTGCTGCTTGGGCAAAGGAAGACCCGACCGCTGAGGAACAGGCGCAGGAGATGCTGCGCAAATGGGAAGCAGGGGATCCCGAGACCATTGCCCTTTGGGAGCTGATGAATGGGTGGACCCTTGATGGCTTGGCCCAGAGCTATGCCAAGATGGGCATCAGCTTTGATGCATATTACTATGAGTCCCAGACGTATCGGTACGGAAAGGATGAAATTCTCAAAGGTCTGGAAAACGGAGTGTTCTACCGGCAAGAGGATGGCTCGGTATGGGTCGATCTCGAATCGATCAAGCTGGACAAGAAAGTGCTTCTGCGAAAAGACGGAACCAGCCTGTACATGACCCAGGATGTCGGGACTGCCATCATGCGGCACAAGGACTGGCCGTTCGATTCTCTCATCTATGTCGTCGCCAGTGAGCAACAATACCATTTCAAGGTTCTGTTCCATGTGCTCGGATTGCTGGGATACGAGTGGGCGAAGGATCTCCATCACCTTTCCTATGGGATGGTGAATCTGCCCGAAGGCAAGATGAAGAGCCGTGAAGGCACGGTCGTCGATGCCGACGAGTTGGTGGATACCCTTACCTCCCTTGCTCGGGCTGAGATCAAGGAGAAGGAACGGGAGGAACTGGTCGATGATGTCGAGAAGACCAGCCAAAGCATCGCCCTCGGCGCTTTGAACTATTATCTGTTGCAGGTCACCCCGACCAAAGACATGATTTTCAACCCGAAGGAATCCATCTCCTTCAATGGCAATACCGGGCCGTATCTGCAATACATGGGGGCGAGAATCTCCAGTATGTTGCGTAAGTATGAGGCTGAGTATGCAGAAGTTGCCAAACTCGGGTTCGACAGCAGCCTGCTGACGCTATTTGATGAGCGTGAGTTGATCAAGCAGATCGCCTTGTACCCCGAGGTGGTGGCCAAGGCGGGTGCTGAGTATGATCCTTCCTTGCTCTGCACTTATCTGTACGACTTGTCCAAGCTCTTCTCCCGTTGGTACCACGACAACCCGGTTCTCAAGGCCGCAACCCCTGCTTTGGTCCGCTCCCGCATCGAGTTGGCCAGCATGGTATTGCAGGTGCTCAAGAATGCATTCTCCTTGATTGGTGTCCCCTTCCTAGCCTCCATGTAGGTATTATTTCCCCTGATACAGGCGGCAGAAGGAAGCGAGGAAGCGTTCTTCCTCCCAGAGGACATCCTCCTCCTCGTCCAGCAATACCCGATTGAGAAATCGCTGGACGACGGAGCTGAAGGTCAGTACCGCCAGATCCAGGTCGTCAATGATGAGCTTGCCTTGGTTGTGCAGATGTTCCAGGACCACCAGGCTTTGTGCAGACAGCATTTCATCCAGACTTTGTTTGATCTGCCCTGCTTCCGGATACGTGAGGGCTTCCGATTCAATGATCCGATAGAAGTATCGCATCGGTATCAGTGCGTACAGATCATGCCAATGTTCCATAGCCCGTTCCAACACTTCCTCAGCTTCACCGACCAGATTGATTGTTCCCCGTTGGGAGTAGGCGAGTGTGTTACAGTAGGAAAACAGAGCCTTGACCAATTCGTCGCGGTTGGAGAAATGATGGAAAATGGCGGCTTTGCTGATGTGATTCTCTGCTGCAAGCGTCGAGAGCGAGATTGCAGCCAAGCCGCGTTCAGAACCCAATTTGAGCAGGGAAAGGATGAGATCCTGTCTGGTTGTTGTGGTATGCATACTCAATACTAACTTATCGGTCGGTAACTTTTCAAGAGGCTTTTCTTTGTTTTTCAATCAATTATTTGAAAAAAGTCATTGCAAAGCTTTCCTTTGTTGTGGTATAAGGGACAGGCACAAACTAAACCTAAGGATGAATATCGACATGTACGCACTTGTAGAAATTCTTGGAAAGCAGTACAAGGCCGTCGAAGGGGAGACCGTTCAGGTTGATCATATCAGCTCGAGTGAAGCTGGTTCCGCCCTTGAGTACGCCACCGTTCTCGCCGTTGTGGATGAGAACAATGCAACGTTTGGCACTCCGTATGTAGCTGACGCCGTGGTGAAGGCCACCTTGGTCGGAGACACGAAGGGTGACAAGATCAGAGTGTTCAAGAAAAAGCGCCGAAAGGGCTATCGCAGGACCCAGGGACATCGTCAGAAGTACTCCCTGATTACGATCGACAAGATCATTGCATAAGGAGGACACAAGATGGCACATAAGAAAGGTGGCGGAAGTTCCCGCAATGGTCGCGACTCCAATGCCCAGCGTCTGGGTGTGAAGCGCTTTGGTGGCCAGCTGGTCAAGGCTGGTGAAATTATTGTTCGTCAGCATGGGACCAAGTTCCATCCTGGTCAGAATGTAGGTCTTGGTTCCGATTACACGTTGTTTGCGAAAGCTGAGGGAACGGTTTTGTTCCACAGCAGAAACAACCGCAAATACGTAAGCATCGTAACTGAGTAAACGATAGGCGAAAGCCGAAGTATACGAACGAATGTTTGGATTTTCAGATGAGACCTATCTCGATGTTGCCTCCGGAAACGGGGGCAACGGTTGTGTTTCCTTCCGCCGGGAAAAATATATCCCTAAAGGGGGCCCGGATGGTGGCGACGGTGGCCGTGGCGGGGATGTCGTGTTTGTCGTCAAGGAGAATCTCAGGACCCTCGCCCATCTGAAACTCGTTCGTACTTATCGAGCCGAGAACGGCAGAAATGGTTCGGGAGAGCGGTGTTATGGCCGCGATGGTGATGATATTGAGATTCCTGTTCCTCCCGGGACGGTGATCAAAGATGCCCAAAGCGGCGAGATACTCAAGGATCTCACCGGCATGGACCGTTGGGTTTTCCTGAAGGGAGGTCGCGGTGGACAGGGTAATTACCATTTCCGGACAGCTACCAGACAGGCTCCCCGGTTTGCACAACCCGGCGAGAAAGGGGAAGAACGAAGGATTGGTGTGGAACTGCTCATCATAGCAGACATCGGTTTCGTCGGTTTCCCGAATGCCGGGAAATCGAGTCTGTTGAATATGCTGACCAATGCGAGAACCAAGGTTGCAGGATATCCGTTCACTACCAAGATTCCGCAGTTGGGAATGTTCCGTTATGATGAACATGATATCGTTCTGGCCGATATTCCCGGTCTCATCGAGGGCGCCAGCGAAGGTGCAGGGATGGGGATCAAATTCCTCAGGCATATCAGCAGAACCACAGGACTTGCATTTTTGATCGATCTTAGTGATGACCGGTATCTGGATGCCTATGATATACTATGCAAGGAGCTGGAAGCGTTCGAACCACTGTTGCTGGAAAAACAGCAGGTGATCATCGGAACCAAGCTTGATGAACCCGGTACCGCTGAACGGTTGGAAGCGTTGAAAGCAAAGTATCCTGACAAAGAGATTCTTGGATTATGCGTGTATCTTGATCAAGGTGTCGAGGAAGTCAAGCAGGCGTTCATCAGAATGGTTGCGGCCAACGAGAATCCTGCATTGAAAGCCTTGCGGGAAGATCCCAACGGCGGGTTCTCCTCTACCGTTGATCATGATGCTTATTATCCTGAACAGGGAGATGAATTGTAGGAGGCTTGGTTTGGCTACAGCAGTACCCACAGCCATGGTAGGGGGGAGTTTTGACCCGATCCACCTTGGGCATCTGCATCTGGTGCATACGGTAGCACGTTCCACCGCCTATCGCAGGTTTATTTTTGTACCGGTTGCCCGGAATAATTTCAAACAGGAAGCGAACCCCGCTTTGGCGGAACATAGGATGCAGATGCTCATGTTGAGTTTTTCTTCCTATGGCAAGCTGTACCCCGACGACCCTCCCCTCGAATTCGTGGCCGAGGATTGCGAGCTGCGGCGGGGCGGCATCTCGTATACCTATGATACCGTAAAGTATCTGTATCTGCAGTACAGCATTAAAGGTCGGTTAGCTGTGGTGATGGGAGACGACCTGCTTTCCTCCCTCCACCGATGGCACGCCTATGAACACCTCAAGGAGTTGGTAACCTTCGTGGTCATCCGACGCAATGGGGAAGTTGAAAGTTTTGATGATCTCTTTGCTGATATGGTGTATCTGGACAATCCCCTGCTTGAGGATAGTTCCACAAGGATACGAGAGGTATGCAGTACGCTTTCCGATCAGCAACCGTTGCCTGAAGCCATTGCAGCCTTGATGCCCAAGGAGGTAGCTCGATATGTCCAAGACCATCGATTATACCGATCTTGAGGCTCACCTGAAAAACCAGCTTTCGCCCAAACGGTATCTTCATAGTCTCGGTGTCGCACAAACCTGTCTGGAACTGGATCAGCACTATCGGGAACATCTGGGACAACGGCAATTGTATATAAGCGGTCTGTTGCATGATATGGCCAGGGAATGGCCGAAAGAAGCGTTGGTGGCGTATGCACAGGAGCATGAGCTCCCCCTGTTGCCTGAAGAAGCGGAAAGTCCGGTTCTGTTGCATGCTCCGGTAGCAGCCCATATCTTGGAGAAGCTTGGGTACGAACAGGCTGTCCATGTTGCGGTCCGTTACCACACCCTGGGCAGTTGCAACATGGGAAGACTCGGACTGGTTCTGTACATTGCAGATTTTCTGGAGCCGAATCGGACGCATCTGGATGCACAAGAACGGGCATCACTGCTCGCCCAAAGCAGTTTGGAAACTGTATGCATGCGGGTGATCGAACGAGAGCGTACCTATCAGATGACCAAAGGACGGAGTATTGCACAGAGCAGCGAGGAGCTCTATGCCTTCCTTGCCCAAGGAGGCATCCTTTGAGGCATGGGTTACCCTTGGTTCTGCTGTTCTCCGTCTTGGTTGTCACCGGATGCAAGGTCGAACCTGTCCAAGCCTTCTATGGGGTGTATGCAGATGCTTGCGCTGTGGTCAGTTGGAAGGAGAGGGAATCACTTGCCGTCTTGATCCTTCCTCTGGATTTGGTGGAAGGGTATGCAGGGTATACGCAGCTGGAAACAGGGATGGCATTGGAACATCTCATAGGATTGCCTGCAATTCAGACTTGGGAATCCACCTCCCAAGCCCTGTCCCAAGCCCGCGATTTGACAACCACCTTGGCCTGTACCACCACGGCAAAGAGCCGTGATGAGGTGGATGACCAAAGCCGCGTGGAAGCTTTGGTCGGAGGAGCAGGCTACTTGAGAAAAACCGGCTTGGCCGATACACTGATTGCCATTACTGGTTTTTCTGATCCGTTTTCTCTCCTGTCGGGTATTCGGCAGGTATCGGTATATGATTTGAGGGCAGCTTTCACGCTGCCGAAAGCAATCGACTGGAAGTACGTGGAATCCTATCTCAACCTCTATGTAGAAGAGGTTCTGCGTTACCAGCGAAGGAGTAAAGAAGCATGAATGAATTGGTACTGGCCAATGCGGAGGCAATTGGTCAATTTCTTGATGACCACAAATGCAAGGACGTGAATATCCTTGATGTCTCGGGACAGTGTTCGTGGGCTGATTGTTTCATCATTGCTACGGTGTCCAGTGTCGGGCATCTGCATGGTGTCGTCCACGAACTCTGGGGAGAGCTGAATAATCTTGGATTACAGGTTACGAACCGCCATAAGAAACCGGCCGGAGATGGATGGGAACTCGTTGATTGCGGGGATATCATCGTGCATCTGATGAGTGCGGAGCTCCGAGATTTCTATTCGCTGGAAAAACTTTGGCAGAGAAGGGAAGAGGAATAGGATCATCAATCGTCAAGGTTCTCCTTGATTTTGATGATGGTCCGGGTAATGGTGTCGACGACAGGTTCCTGTTGGTTCATTAGGTGGAAGAATAACTTCTGGATGGCATCATAGCCCTGTCGTTGCGGTTCCTGGCAGAGGGTGAACGCAATGACTCCCTCCCGAACCAATGCTTTGGTGGAAGGGATGTCATCGAAGCTGAGGATGCGTATTGCATCGGTTCTTCCCAACTCCTTTACCGCTCTGCATGCGCCGTCCACTCCTCCTGCCGTGAGATAGAGACAATTGATTTCTGGGTGTGCGCGTAGACCGGATAAGGTCCGCTCATAGGCCAAGTCGTTGTCATCCAAGCTTTCCAAGGTATCAATGATGCAATGATTCACCGTTCGTTTTTTCAACCCCTCAAGAAAGCCTTTGATGCGTTCCTGATGCCCCTTGATATGATATGAACCGGTTACGATGAGGATGCGTTGCTGTTCTTGGGACGTCAATGCCAGCAACCCGCTGGCTGTCGCGCCCCCAAGATAGTAATCGGGCCCCACGTAACAGAGGCGATGGGTGTCGCTGATATCGGTATTCACCGTGATGACGGTCGTTCCTGCATCGGCGATCCGGTCGATCGCCTCGATGACCGGTTCGACGTCAATGGTGGTGATGCACAATCCATGGTATTGTTTTCGTTCCAATGTCTTGATCGCTTCAAGATGGACCGCCCGATCGAATGATTTGATCTCAAAGATATCCACAGAAACGCCGAAATCCGAAAGCTCTCGCTCAGCCTGTCGGAACCCTGCGATGACATCGGTGAAAAATGGGTTGCCGATACTCGGAAGCAGACAACCGAATCGCAAGGGTTGCTTTCGGTTTGCCAATGCCTTGCCTGCGAGGTTGGGGATGAAACCCAGCTCGTCGGCTATGGTACGGACCCGAAGGGCCACATCCTCATTCACACCCTTCCGATTATGCAACACCCGGTCGACGGTTCCCCGTGACACTCCTGCTTTCTTTGCTATATCCCTGATTGTAACAGCCATGCTCATTCCTATGGGTGAGGATATGCCAATCGAAGCGTGAAAGCAATCGGAATCAATTGGATTTCACTCGTTTTTTGCTCAGGACATCGAATACGACCGCTGCCAACAACACGATGCCTTTCACAGCTTTCTGCCAGTTGGCATCGATGCCCAAAATCGACATACCATTGTTCAGGACACCCATGAAAATAGCCCCGATGATTGCACCTCCGACCGTTCCGATTCCTCCATATGCGGAAGCTCCGCCGATGAAACATGAACCGATGGCATCCAATTCATAGTTCGTCCCTGCGGTGGGTGCAGCTGAATTGAAGCGTGCCACACCGACCATGGCGGCAACCGCAGAGAGGAATCCCATGTTGGTATAAGCGAAGAAAAGCACACGGTTGGTATCGATGCCCGAAAGTTTGGCGGCTTTCTCGTTGCCGCCCATCGCATACAGATGCCTGCCAGGTACCGTACGGGAGGTAAAGTAGCTGTAACCAAGTACGATGACGGCCAAAAGGATCAGAACAACAGGAATGCCCTTATGTTGCCCAAGCAGATTGAATACCAGCAGGATTGCAAAGGAAAGGAAAACGACACGGGCGATGGTGATGCCGATGAATTCGGTCGGATATCCCTTTTTCTTTTTCGTATAGCGGTCGAAGAAGGTCCAGAATCCGTAGATGAGACAAAGTATGGCGGCAACAATCATGGTGATCGCCATGATGGTCTGCTGATTTTCCACATTCGGCAGAAAACTGTTGAAGTAGCGTGAGTAGGCCTCAGGGAACGGAGAGATGGTGAGGCCGTTGAGAATCAGGAGGGCAACGCCTCTCCAGAGCAGCATTCCTGCCAAGGTTACGATGAAAGGAGGGATCCTGATGTAGGCGATCCAAAATCCCTGCCAGGCTCCGATGATCAGGCCGGTCAACAGACAAAGGAGGATGGAAAGATAGATGTTCCAATGCAGATTGACGATCAGGGTTCCTGCCAAGGCTCCGACTAAGGCGACGATGGAACCGACAGAAAGATCGATGTTCCCTCCGGTAAGTATGCAAAGCAGCATGCCGGAGGCCAGGATGACCACGTAGGCATTCTGGCTGATCAAGTTTGAAATGTTGGCGGGATTGAAGAGGGAACCCCTTCCACTGCTGCTGATCAGAAATTGGAAGAGCAGCATGGTGGCAAGAAGAACCATGAGCATGGAATTCTTCTTCATGGTATCCTTGATGCCTGCACTGTATCTCATGATTGCTGTGCTCCTTTTTGATTTTGAATGATGCATTTCATGATAGCTTCCTGGCTGGCCTCGGAGCCAAGCATCTCTCCGACGATCTTCCCCTCACTCAGGACGTAGATACGGTCGCAGATGCCCAGAATCTCAGGCATTTCAGAGGAGATGACAAGCACTGACTTTCCCTCTTCCGCCAACTGATTGATGATACAATAGATTTCATATTTGGCACCCACATCGATGCCTCGCGTCGGTTCATCCAGCAAAAGGATCTCGGGTTCGGCAAAGATCCATTTGCCGAGCAGGACCTTCTGTTGGTTTCCTCCTGAGAGATTGTTCACGTCCTCCTGAACCGAGGAACACTTCGTGTGCAATTTCTCGACCATTTGCTTGGCGACCTCGACTTCGAGATCGGCGTCGATCACCTGATGGCGACTGATCGATTTCAGACTTGCCAGCGTTGTGTTCTCCATGATGGTCTTGGAGAGAATCAAACCATTGCTTTTCCGGTCCTCGGTCACATAGGCGATTCTGTTCTCGATGGCGGAATGGACGTTCGGTAATTGTACTTCTTTGCCATTGATCCGAACCGTACCGCTGATGTTTCTACCGTAGCTATGTCCGAACAGGCTCATGGCAAACTCTGTTCTTCCGGCACCCATCAAACCACTGATGCCCACCACTTCACCCTTGTGCATGGTAAGGTTGATATCCTCGCAGACTTTCCTTCCTTCATACAGGGGGTGGTACACCGTCCAATGCTCAACCTCAAGGCTGACATCCCCGATACGAGCCTTACGGGAGGGAAAACGATCACTGATGTTTCTCCCCACCATAGCCTTGATGATCTTGTTCTCATCGAATGCCTCGGTTTCCTTATCCATGGTCGTGATCACTTCCCCGTCCCTGATGACGGTGATCCGGTCAGCCACATAAGAAACCTCGTTGAGCTTGTGGGAAATCAGGATAGAGGTCATCCCCCGCTCTTTAAATTGCAATAAGAGATCCAGCAGTTTCTTTGCTTCCGTATCATTCAAGGAAGCCGTTGGTTCATCAAGAATGAGTATCTTGACATTCTTTGCCAAGGCTTTCGCAATTTCCACCAATTGCTGTTTGCCCACCCCGATGTCCTTGATGAGTGTCTTTGAGGACTCCTCAAGTCCCACGAGCCGCAAGAGTTCGTCGGCGTGGTTGTACGTCTTGTCCCAGTCAAGACGGAAATACGTACCCTGCTCATTGCCGAGAAACATATTCTCTGCAATCGTCAGATAGGGGACAAGCGCCAATTCCTGATGGATGATGACGATTCCCCGCTGTTCACTCTCCTTGATGGTGTGAAAGTGGCAGGTTTTGTCATGTACCAGGATTTCTCCTTCAAATGTCCCGGACGGATACACACCGCTGAGTATGTTCATCAGGGTGGATTTACCCGCTCCGTTTTCTCCTACGATCGCATGGATTTCTCCCTGTCTGACCTGCAGGCTTACATCGCTGAGGGCTTTTACACCGGGAAAAATCTTGGTGATGTGTTTCATTTCCAGTAAATTAGTATCCAAGAACGACCTCCAAGGAAGCGGGCAACGGAGGTTGCCCGCTTGCATGTTGCTCAGATCTTCAAATCAGCTTCGGTATAGTAACCGCTGTCGATCAAGAGGGCCTTGTAGTTGTCGACGGTGGCGAATACCGGTTCGCAAAGGTAAGACGGAACCACACGTACTCCATTATTGTAGGTGGTGGTATCGTTGATATCAACCTTTTCACCCTTGACAATGGAGTTGACCATGTCCACAACCTTGCTTGCCAGGGTACGGGTGTCCTTGAAGATGGACATCGACTGCAATCCCTGCAGCATGTTCTTCACTGCCGGCTTGTCACAGTCCTGGCCGGTGAGGATCGGGAAATTATCCTTGGTGTAACCGGCGGCCACCAAAGCATTGGTGATGCCGTTTGCCACGGAGTCATTCGAGCTGTACACGGCATCCAGGCGATTGCCCTTCGGTCCGTAGCCATTGGCGGTGATCAGGTTCTCCATGCGTTTCTGGGCTTCCTCGGTCGACCAGTTGGGGGTTGCACACTGTGCCTTGCTGGTTTGGCCGGAGCGTACAACGAGCTTTCCGCTCTTGATGTACGGTTCAAGGATGGACATGGCACCACCAAAGAAGAAGTTGATGTTGTTGTCGTCGGGGCTTCCGGTGAACAACTCAATGTAATACGGGCCGGAAGTGCTGTCGAGCTTCAGGGCATCACGGATGAACGTCCCTTGGATGGTTCCTACCTTGAAGTTGTCGAAGGTTGCATAATAGGTCACTGCATCACTGTTCATGATCAAACGATCATAGGCGATGACGGAGATATTCTTCTCCTTGGCCTGTTTGAGCACTTCGGTAAGGGAAGAGCCGTCGATTGAAGCAATGACGAGAACCTTGCATCCAGTGGTGATCATGTTTTCCAACTGAGCCACTTGGGTAGGAATGTCATTGTCGCCGGCGTACTGCAGATCGACTGCATAGCCTGCCTTTTCCAGCTGGTTTTTCATGTTCGCCCCATCTTGGTTCCAACGTTGGAGGCTCTGGGTCGGCATCGAGACACCGATCTTGATGGCTGAAGAGCTTTCCTTGGTTCCGGCGGCGAACAGGCCGGTTGCACAAAGCAACACGATCAGTAAGACACTCAAACTCTTTTTCATATACATCTCCTTTTTCTGGATTGCTCCAGTGAATTGCATTACGCAAAGGGAGGGTATACGTAGGACGGAAGCACAACTTGTGGGTAGGACTCAAAGGTTCTGCGTAGTGCCCGGGCACATTCACTAATCATACTAATGCATTTCCGAGATTTGTAAAGGTTTGTTCTGCAATTTTAACTAACCGAAAGCCAAAGATGAACCGCAGGCTTAAATTACATGGATGGTTTTCCATTTTCCCTTGGCAAAACGATGGATGAAGAAAATGCTTCTGCTTACCCAATCGATGTACATGCCCGTCCATACCCCGTAGATGCCCCAGTTGAGAATGATCGCCAGAAAATAACTCATACCTACGCGGAAGAACCACATGCTGAACATGGAGACACCCATCGTATATTTGGCATCCCCGGCCGCACGGAGGAAATTGGGGAGGGAAAACGCCGTAGGCCAGAAGGTGATGGTGAAGATCATCGCCGAGCGAAGGACATTGCTTGCCAGATTTGTCGCTTCTGCGCTGAGATTGAAAATGGCTACCACCTGGGGAGCGAAAAAGAAGACCGGGATGGATATGAAGGCCATGGACAGATAAGCAATCAAGATCAGTTTTTTTGCATAATGAACCGCCTGTTCCGGTTTCTTCGCCCCGATGGCCTGGCCGATGATGGTGATCGAGGCAAGCCCGATGGCACCCCCGGGAATATTGACGAAGGAGGCCACCGAACCGGAAATGGCATTTGCCGCGAGACTGGCGGTGCCGAAGGCTGCGATGAATCCTTGTACCAAGAGTTTTCCGATCTGAAACACACTGCCTTCCACTCCATTGGGGATACCGATATGCAGGATTCGCTTGATCATCTCCCAATGCCATTCGAGTTTCCGATAGTTCCTGATAGAAATCTGATTGTTCGGCCCGGCTATGAGCACCAGGATGATCAAGGCTCCGAGAATCCGGGAAATCAATGTGGCCAGTCCAGCTCCCACCACCCCGAGCTGCAGAACGAAAATGAAATACGCATTTCCCCCGATGTTCACCAAATTCATGACGACACTCACCCACAGGGATACTTTGCTGTTGCCCATGGAACGGAACAAAGCGGCACAGGCGTTATACGCGGCCAAGAAGGGGAGGGAGAGCAGGATATACAAGAAATAGGTGGAGCCTTTGGTCAGTACACCCTCTTCGATCGAACCGAAGATGAAGTTGATGATTTGCCGTCTGAAGGGGATGCAAAGCAGCAACAACGCCGTGGATACCGTCAATGAAAGAACCAGCAACTGCTTCGCTGCACTGTTCGCCGAAGCATAGTCCCTTCGCCCCAGATACTGGCTTGCCACCACCGCACCACCGGTGGCAAATGCGGCGAACAACTGGACGATGAGGATGGTGATCGAATCGACCAAACTGATGGCACTGACCGAAATTTCTCCAGCCGATGCCACCATGACCGTATCCGCCATCCCGATGGTCACTGCAAGGAATTGCTCGATGACCAGGGGGATGATCAGGGTATAGAGAAACCGACGGGTGAACATGGGGACCAGCGCCGTGGTGGTGGGTGGAACTTTCACAGTCAGTATCTTAGGCGGATTCTCACGGCAGAGCAAGTGCCGTGAAGCCTTTACTCCTTGGTAAGCAATCCTTCGTCATTTGCAAAGGTCTTGTTCCTCAGGTCCTTGAACAGCTTCACCAGTCCTTCGACCGTCAGACTTGCCTTCTGCTGACCTGCGACATCCAGGATGATGTTCCCTTCATCCATCATGATCAGACGATTGCCGAAATCGATGGCGAACTGCATGTTGTGGGTTACCATCAAGGCGGTCAACGCGTATTCATTGATGAATCGTTCAGTCAAGTTCATGACAATCTGCGCATTTCGGGGATCGAGTGCTGCGGTATGTTCATCAAGCAGGAGCATCTTGGGCTTGCTCATGACGGTCATCAGCAAGGTCAGTGCCTGCCGCTGGCCTCCGGAGAGCAGGCCTACATTGTCCTTCAGACGATCCTGGAGGCCGATGAGGGTGAGCAGACTTTTGAATTGCTCCCGCTTCTCGTTGTTCAGACTGATCTTCAGTCCTTTCATGCCCTTGGTTTCTGCAGTGATCATATTATCCTCGATGGACATGTTGGCAGCCGTTCCTTTCGTGGGATCCTGGAAAATTCGGCCGATGGTCATCGCCCTCTT
Organism: Sphaerochaeta sp.; assembly: GCF_050256055.1. Lineage (NCBI taxonomy): Bacteria > Pseudomonadati > Spirochaetota > Spirochaetia > Spirochaetales > Sphaerochaetaceae > Sphaerochaeta > Sphaerochaeta sp. The sequence goes on from NZ_JBFWIJ010000006.1 coordinate 72,882, forward strand.
GTATTCCGGACTGGAGGTGACGTCCACCCCGTCAAAAAGGATTTTCCCGTTGGTGACGGGGTAGGTGCCGCTGATCAGGTTGAACAAGGTGGATTTTCCCGATCCGTTCGAACCGACGACACAAATTACATCGCCTTTGTTGACATGGAGATTGATGTTGTCCAAGGCCAGTTTCTCATTTACCGTTCCGGGATAGAAGACTTTGGTGATGTTGCTGAGATCAAGCATTGGTGGACTCCTCTTCGTTCTGATGTCGTGCCAGCGAACGGGCGATGGCTTTCTTTTTCGCTCCCGCTGAGGAGGCCGCGCTTCTGGTCTGCGCGATGAAGAGGCTTCCAATGACCAGAATACCGGTCAAAAGCTTGAAGTCATTGGGGGTGATATGCACCAAATAGCCGTACTTGCGGCCAAAGAACATCAGAGCCTTGTAGATGATCGCCCCAAGAACGGCGCGCAAGGTAAGCAGGGAGATGCGGTTGGTGGAAAAGAGAAATTCACCGATCATGATAGCCGCCAAGCCCTGGACGACCATGCCTTGTCCAAGGTTCGCATCAGCAAACCCTTGGTACTGTGCCAGCATTCCACCCGAAAGGGCGATCAGACCGTTGGAAAGTCCGATACCCATCAACTTGAGCACATCGGGGTTGATTCCTTGGCTGATGACCATCTGCTCATTGCCGCCCATGGCTCCCATGGCGACTCCCAGATCCGTTCGGAAAAACACATCGATGAGGACTTTGACGAAAAGCACCACCAAAAGCGTCCCCAACAACGAGGCATATTCGCTGGGAATGAAGCTGAACGTTTGCGGAAGCTTTGAATAGAGCGTCTCGACCCTGAGCAACGGTACATTGGCTTTGTTCCCGAGGATGCGCAAGTTGATCGAATAGAGCATCGTCATGGTAAGGATACCGGCAAGCAACCCGGGAATTTTCAATTTATTGTGAATGGCAGCGGTCACCATTCCTGCCAGAACACCTGCAAGAAATGAAAGCAGCAGTGCCACAAACAAGGGTAATCCGGCAATAATGGACATCGTGGCCACAGCCGCCCCGGTGGCTACCGAACCATCACAGGTCAGGTCTGCGAAGTCGAGGATCCGGTAGGAGATCAAAATACCGATGACCATGAGGGAAAAAACCAGGCCATCCACAAAAATTCCTTCAATCATGTAAAACCCCTTACATAGAAAAACCGCCGGCCTCATGCAAGTCCGGCGGCACAATCACAGCCCGTGTTATTGGGTGATCTTCTTTCCGTCCTTGATCAGCACCGCTGCACCATCCTGCAGTGACTGCGGAATAGTATAGCCAAGCTTCTTGGCGGTATCAAGATTGAACCACAATTCAAATTTAGTGGGATCGGTAATATAGACCGTACCGATCGTCCCCGCCTCGGTTCCCTTGAGAATCTTTTCAATAACCTTGCCGGTCTCAAGACCGATGCTGTAGTAGTCGAATCCCCAAGCGATCATGGCATCAAGCCCTTCGATGCCGCTGGGATCAGCGCTGAAGAGGACTTTGCCGGCTTTCTTGGTGACATCGTCGATGGAGGCCAGAGCACTGATCACGGCATTGTCGGTGGCGATGTAGATGGCATCAACGCGGTCGATGATCGACTGGGCGGCCATTTTCACTTCACTGGAATTGCTGATGGCGGCCGGTACGAATTCAACTCCGAATTTGGCACAGGCAGCCTTGGCCATTTCCATAAGCACCACACCATTGGCTTCACCCGAAGCATAGATGTTGCCGATGCGTTTGGCTTTGGTGATATCAATCAAGAGTTTGATCTGTTCCTCGACCGGGTTTTTATCTGATACCCCGGCGATGTTCTTGGCAACCAAACCTGCTTCATCGGCATCGGTGACTGCACTGAAGACCACCGCAGTGGAGGAAGTTGCGGGGAATACCTGGGCAAGAGCCTGAGCCGACGGGGTGGCGATACCCACTGCTACATCAACCTTGTCGCTCTTGAACTTCTGGGCGATGGAGGATGCGGTGGAAATATCCCCATTGGCATTCTGCAGGTCATAGGAAACCGAGAGACCGGTGGTTGCCAGATAGTCCATCATCCCCTTTTCAGCGGCATCGAGGGCAGGGTGAGCCAAAAGCTTGGAAATGCCGATTTTGTAGGTAGCGGGACCACTTTGCTCGGTCTGGCCTGCCCCAAATGCATTCAGACTGACCAACAAGCAAAGAACGAGGGAAATCAACAGAGAGCGACGGGTAATTTTCATGTAGGTTCCTCCAAACAGGTAATCCTTTTCGTTTGCAAAACTATAGCCTTATTTTCTGGATTTGTAAATCACATTATGCAATTATATGAATATAAATTCAAATAATATACAGATTATATAAGCAGTTATCCTGCCTTGATCACCCTGGTTCCTTCATAATGAAAAAAGGGAGCCTGCCCCGGCTCGGGGCAGGCTCACCAACAAGGAGTGATGAACGTTACTGTTGTATTACTTTTTTCCCATCCTGGATGAGCAATTTGGCTGATGCACGCAAATCGTCAGGGATGGTGATCCCCAGTTTCTTTGCGACATCAAGGTTGAACCAGAGTTCAAACTGCGAGGGATCCTCGAAGAAGATGGCTCCGATGTCCCGGGGCTTCTCACCTTTGAGAATTCGTTCGACGACCTTCCCGGTTTCTACTCCTACGGTGTAGTAGTTGAATCCCCAGCTCATCAGGAAATCGATGCCTTCACTGCTGGTAGTATCGGTATTGAACAGAGGGATTCCGGCTTTGCTGCATACTTCGCTTACACTGGGAATGGCACTCACCACCGTGTTGTCGATGGCGATGTACATTGCATCGATGCGCCCGATGATGGATTGTGCAGCCATCTTGACTTCACTTGAATTACTGATGGCAGCGGCCACGAATTCGACCCCGTTGTCCTTGCAGATCTGCTTGGCCATTTCCATCTGTACCACGCCGTTCGCTTCGCTGCTGGTGTAGATCATACCCAACCGTTTCGGTTTGACGATCCTGAAATAGGTTTCCAGCTGCAACTTCAGTGGATTGAGATCGGACACTCCGGCAATATTTGTATCCTCGGTTTTCTTGTAATTGGCGACCAAACCAGCGGCCAACGGATCGGTGATGGCTCCGAATACGACGGGTTTATCGGTAATGACCTGTGCAAGGGCTTGGGCCGGGGGGGTTGCTATACCGACGACCAGGTCCTTGTTGTCGCTCTTGAACTTCTGGGCGATGGCGATCGCCGTGGAGATGTCAGCATTGCAATTCTGCAGGTCGAAAGTACAGGAAAGATCGGTACTGTGCAAATAGTCGATGATGCCTTGCTCGATGGCATCGAGGGCCGGATGGCTAACCATCTTGGAAATACCGATGGAATAAGTTTTCTCGGACACAGGTTTTTCCGTGGTCGGTTGGGCACTGAGGATGGCACTGACGCCAAGCAGGATGACAAGCAACTGGGTGATACGTTTCATGGTCTCTCTCCTTCGTGATGGTGTTACTATACAGAGAAACGAATGAGCATGCAAGTATCTTTTCATAGAAACATAAGATTTTTCTTGAAGGACAGAAAAAAACCTCCCTGAACGTATTGTTCGGGAGGTTGTGGTGTCGAAGCATCATTCAGAAGGTGTCTTGGTCGCCTTCATCGTCGAATTCATCGTCATCGGTGAAGAACTCATCCTCGAAGGATTCGTCCCCCTCGACCATGAACCCATCGTCGAGCAGTTCGTCATCCTCTTCCTCTTCATCCAGGATTTCGTCGTCATCACCGAAATCGATCATTTCCGGAGCATCATAGATATCAGCAAGATAGGCATCCTCTTCGTCCTCAAGCCTGCTGAAATAACGATCTTCCTCATCATCGAGATCATCTTCGTCGCGGTATTTCGCCATCCCCGTACTCCTTGAAACAAGAATCATTTCCCACTGATTACACCATAAGAGAAGCTTTGGCGGTTGTCAATTGCTCACCGCCTTTGTGCCTGCTGGACAGTGGGGATACAGGCTGTTATGATTCGCACATGAGTATCAATCGTACCTATTTGGCCGTCCCGTTCGGGGATCCTGCAGGCATCGGTCCTGAGATTGTCCTGAAGGCAATGCAGAAGGCAGAACTTCCTGCTTCCATCGGTTTGATCGTCGTCGGGGATGAGCAGTTGTTTTCCAAAGTTGCAAACGATCTTCATCTGGATGTTCGTTTCGATTCGGTGGTAACGGACCATCCTTCCTTGAGCCAGGCAATACAGGATGGATATCAACGTATTCTCTATGCGCAGCATCTGGTGGATATGGCTTCTTTTTCCTATGGGATCGTCAGCGCCATGTGCGGTCGCTCTGCCTACAGAAGCGCCGAGATCGCTGTCGAGTTGGTGAATGCGGGGTTCGCCTGTTCCATCGTTACACCTCCTCTTCACAAGGAAGCATTGAAGGCCGCCGGTATCAATCAGATCGGGTATACCGAGATCCTTTCCGATTTAAGCAATACCACCGGGGCAGTGACCATGTTTGACACCATGGGGTTGAAGATTTTCTTCCATTCCCGTCATCTTTCCTTGCGCAAGGCTTGTGATGCGGTTACCAAGGAAAGTCTGATCCAAACCATCCTGCGTTGTGATGCGATCACCAAAGCACATGCTGCGTTCGATACCAAGCTCAGTCTTGCGGTGGCTGGGTTGAATCCACACTGTGGGGAACACGGTTTGTTCGGCGACGAAGAAATGACGGCCGTCGAGCCGGCAATCGAAGAAGCCCGGAGACAGGGTATCGACGTCGTCGGTCCGATCGGTGCAGACTCGGTGTTCTACCAAGCCCGCATGGGGAAATACCGTGCCGTCATTTCCTTGTATCATGACCAAGGGCATATCGCCGCAAAGACGTACGATTTCAACCGTACCATTTCCATTACGTGGAATCTTCCGTTTTTGCGCACCAGTGTCGATCATGGAACAGCCTTCGATATCGCTGGTACGGGGACAGCCGATGCACAAGGGATGATCCGTGCACTGGAAGTGGCTTGTCAGTATACGCTCGCATAACCTGCAGGTGAGGAATGAATATGAAACATATGTTGCGTTTTGTGTTGGTTGCCATGATGGTTTTCTTGCTTACCTCTTGTGCAACAACCGTTACCGTTCGCCATCTGGTACCGGCCCAGGTCGACCTCAGTGGGCAGCGATCATTGGCCGTCGCTTCGACCGACGCATTTCGGTTCCCCTATGGACGACCGCTCAGTCCCTGGATAAGCGGTCTGCAGGAAACTGATTTCACCCTGAGCAGTGGGTATGATACCCGTCTGGCAACGCAAGTGAGTGAAAGTGCAACCTCCCTGATCAGGGAAGCGGTTGACAATACAGGGTATTTCACCGTGCTTCCCCCCAAGGTGACGGATGCCTACCAAACGCTTTCCAAAACCGGGGAGGATGTGTTCCAATTATTGCTGGACAAAGGGATGAAAGCCTTGTTGACCAGTGAGATTTCCTACATGGACGTCGATGAATCCATCGTAGGAAGGGATGTTCGCCAGTTTGTGACTGAGGGCGGAAAAACCTATGAGAAAGTGACCAGCAGGGAATATTATCTTGTCCAGAAGGCAACGCTTACCCTAACTTATTCGTTGTATGATCTTGCGAGCAAGCATATCCTGATTTCGCAAAGCTTCACAGACAAGCAGGAACGGGAGACCAAGGTGGGCATACGGACCTATACGAGTGACGGGTATCAGGACCAGCGCTTGTACTCCAGTGGGTACGCTCCTTCCTTCCTGCCTTTGTTCCAAACCATCTTGGATCGATTCTCCTCCACCATTTCCCGTCAGCTGGCTCCGTATTACGAAACCAAGCATCTGGTTCTGATGCCGAACAAACCGAAGCTGGAGATAGCAAAGGATGCGTATACCTGGGCTGAACGGGGTGAATATGAACGTGCCTATGATCGGTTCGCATCCATTTATCAATCTTCGCATCAGCTGAGTGCCGGCTACAATGCAGCCTTGATGCTCGAGGCGCTTGGAAGACTTCCCGAGGCGGTGGACCTGATGAATGCATTGTACAACGGAAGTGGCTCACCTCAGGCATACAAGGAATTGCTTCGTATGCAACAGACATTGAGTCAGGAAGAGAAGGCCCAGAGGCAGATCAACGGGGACCAGGAAAGGGACGGCCAAGGGGTGACCATGACCCAATTCGTTACGATGGAGTAGGCGGATGAAAGCACAAACACAAGCATTGATTCTTGTCTACACCGGGAATGGAAAAGGAAAAAGTTGCGCTGCAATGGGACAGTTGGTACGGGCCGTGGGGCATCAAGGACGATGTGCCGTCGCCCAGTTCATCAAACAGGACCCCGAAGTACTGGATAGTGGTGAATACAAAACCGTAAAACAGCTCGGAGTGGTTTGGAAACAATTCGGGGCTGGATTCACCTGGGTGGGTGAGAATGACAGACTCAACGCCGAGCTGGCCAAGAAGGGCTGGGAACAGGTGAAACGATGGATCTCCACTTCGTCCTTCGATCTCATCGTGCTCGATGAATTCACCTATACCTTGTCCCTGGGGTATCTGGATACACAGGAAATCTGCAGCTGGTTGGTTGATCATAGGAACAAGGAAGGGTTTCCCCATCTGGTCATCACCGGACGGGATGCCCCGAAGCTGCTTCTCGAGGTTGCCGACATGGTCAGTGAAATCCAGGAAGTGAAACATCATATGCGGAAAGGTGGAATGAGCGCAGTTCCCATGATTGAATTTTGATATCCTGAAAGGGCAATGTGCCCCTTTTTTTCTTTCACATTTTCTCAGTTACGGATATAATCATCGGGAGGAGTTGCATCATGAACCTAGGTGATCTGCATTGTCATCTGCTTCCGCTTATTGATGATGGGTATGTGAAAGAAGATACGTTCAGTCGAATGATGACGCTCTATCTTGAGAATGGCATCACGACGATTGCGTTCACCCCGCATATTTACAACCCCTATGTAACCACTGATATTCCATCGTTGCGCAAACGGTATGCCTGGGCTGAGCAAATCGCCCGGTCCATCGGTGTAACCACCTACCTTGGCAGTGAGTTGTACATAGGAGAGCAGGAGAACCTGAGATGTGTGCCGATCAACGGCCGGTATGCATTGATCGAATTCGGTCTTTCCCTTCCTCCTCTGCATCTCCTTGAGAAGGTGAGGCAGCTGCGGGACCAGGACCTCGTTCCGATTCTCGCACATGTGGAACGGTATCGCTGGCTGGAGCCGGAAAGCCCGATTCTTGCACAGCTCCTTGATCTGGGCTGTCTGTTACAGAGCAACGTGGAGGCTGTGGAGAATGGTGATTCGCTGCCGTACCTGAAGCGAGGATTGATCGATGTAATCGCTACCGATAACCATGGGGATGAACGTCTTCCCCTTCGCTTGGTACAGGCTTTGAATACGTGGCCCGATATCTATCGGAAAATGGAACAACTATGGTAATTCCACCCACAAGGGTGAGTGAGGAGGTAGCGCATGCTGCTGGATATGACTATTGCGAACTTCAAGTCCGTAAAGTCGGCACAGACGATTTCGTTTGAGGCTGTGAAAGACAACCGGTTTCCCGAATCAAAGGTAGTGCCGGTGAACGAGAAATTGAAGCTCATCAAGACTGCGGCCATCGTCGGACCGAACGGAGCAGGGAAAAGTTCCTTCGTACGTGCTTTGGAAGCCCTCAAGGGCATCATCTGTGCTCCCGAAGAAAGCGAGAATCCCCTGCAGATACTCAGCGGGACAGCTTTCGCCTATTCAGAGGAAAAGGGAATGCCGGCCACCATCATTCTCCGGGTGCTGATCGAACGGGATGAGGAGACAGGAGAACCTACGATCGCCCAATATACGTTGGTCGCCGATCGGGAAAAGATCTTTGAGGAATCGTTGTATCACATCATCGGTCGCTCGAAGAAATTGATGTTCGAACGGAAGCTGGATGAATCGGCTTTGCTTCTTGATGATGCAGAGCTGACCTACTCCTATCGGTGGGGGAAGATGTACCGCGGGGAAAAGAAACGGTTGGTCAACAAGGTCGATGAGAAGCATGTATTCCTTTCCGCTTCCGCCATGAAGGGAAGCGAAACGACGACCAAGCTGTATGGATGGATGAATGAAAGCTTGCACCTTCTGCCGATGGGCGTATCCAATATCAGCGAGAAATATCTCATCACCCAGTTGACCGAACATCCTGATTGGGTCCAACAGTTGATCAATTTCCTGTGGAGTGTCGACATCACTGATATCCGGGACATCCGGGTAAAGGATGACCGCCTGATTTTCATCCACACCAACGTCACCCAGCATTATGCATCCTATTTTTCCCTGGAGAGCCTGAGCCTGAGAAGGCTATGCCTGATGGGAGTGGCATTCTTTGAGAGTTTCACCAAGCATAAGACCTTGATCGTCGATGACTTCGGCATGCTCCTGCATCCCAATGTGCTTTGTCATATCGTTGAGATCTTCGAGGCAAGCAATACCGGGTACGGCTCCCAGATGTTGGTGGTGGATTGCAATCCTTCGCTGCTGAAACCGGGCTTGCTCCGACGTGACGGGATTTATTTCGCTGAGAAAAACAGTGAAAGCGCCACCGTCTATTTCAGCCTTGCCAATTTCAAATATTCACGCAGCAACGACAAGACCCAGACTCAGTACATGAACGGAGCTTTCGGAGCCCTTCCTATACTTTCCGAGTTCTTTTTTGTCGCTGAAAATACGGATAAGGAGGAATAATGATGGCACGCAAACGTATTTCGCAGCAACCACGCAGGACCATTCTGGTGGTGACTGCCACCGAGGCGGAGGCCTTGTATTTTTCCCAGATGCGCAAGGATTGCCGCTATTCCAACCTGTCCGTCGTTTGGGAACCGAATTGCAAGGACTTGGAGCACTTGATTACGGTGACCGGGAAGATGCGCAACAGCCAGAACTTCTCCAGCGCCTGGGCACTGTTCGGATTCTCCGATCTCAATGAGACCGTCCAACACGTGAAGGAGCTAGAGGAATTTGCGGAGAAGAAGAAAGTGAAGCTTGCTTGGAACAATCCTTCACTGCCGCTCTGGTATCTTTTGCATCTGCAGCAACCCAAGGGATTCGTTGCCGATCCAACGATGATCGAGCGTGCGCTATCCCAGCCGTTTCCCAACTTCCGTGGTGATGCCGCCTACCTGCTCAAGGATGGCATGAATCTGCATCTCCGACTCTATGCGGCAAAATCGAAAGCGGCAGTCAATGCAAGTGCCTACAATGCGTTGGTTGCACCGAAGCTCGGTCTTGCCGCTACCAATGTGGTGGCTATGTTGAATGATATCACCGATATCTGTGGACTGGCGGATCTTACGCATAACCAGAAGCAACTTGGCTTGCAGAAGAAGAACGGGTAGGCCCAGGTGAGCGGAATTCTCCTGTTGACCTATATGCTTGCATTTGCTCTGGGATGCATGACTTTGGCCTTGGCCATCGTATATCGTCTTTCGGTGAAACAGCATTGGGCAACCTATTTTATTGTGTGTCATGCATCCCTGTTGGGGTGCATGATGCTTCTGGCCTTGCAGATTCTCTCCAAGTTGTTCCTCACCGGGCTGATCTACCAATTGGTCTCGTACAGCATTGGGGCTGTGTTCATCGCCGATTTTACTTTTTTGATCGTCTTCATTCCGTATTTCACCACATGGGTCATCGCCCACCCGTGGCGGCAACCGTACAAGGGAACCTTCTTCAGTCTGGCAGCTTTGTATCTGGTTTTGGGGGTATGCCGTCAGGTGTTGGACCTTGCATTGCTCGATCAGGTCATGCTCTTCGTTTTTGTGTTCGTGGTTGCCTTTTGTCTGGTCGTTATGCTCAAGAACCTGAACTCAATCGCGAACAAGACGGCCAGAGCTTCGGCGATCTCGATCATCATCGTCAGTGCATCGATGGTTCCCGCCATCCTGCTCGCCTTAATTTTTCCTTCGGTAAAGCCTTTGATGTTCGGTATTTACTTTATTGCTCTTTCGATTACGATCATGACGTTTCTCTTCATGGAATTCGTACGTCTGGGCAGAGAATCCTCGGTCGGCCCGAAGGAGCTTGTCTTGGAGGATTTGGAGGAGTACCATATTACCGAACGTGAGTTCGCCGTAATCAGGCTGATCAGCAAGGGATGCACCAACAAGGAAATAGCAGGGGAACTCGGCATCAGTGCAAATACGGTGAACAATCATGTGGCGAACATCTTCAGCAAAACGAAGGTGCGTAGCAGAATCGACTTATTGAACCTGCTGAAGCAGAGTTGGTAGGAGAAGCTATGAACATTACCTATGAAGTTCCGGATTGGACTGAACATCATTATCAGGACAAGGCGCCGGTGAGGCGCTGTGCACGTGCATGGGCGATGGTCCACCCTGATGCGGTGGGGAAGGCTGTGCTGCTTTGTCATGGATACACCGGATATCCCGGAGAGTTGATACGTCCTGGCAAGGATCTCTATGAAAAGGGTTATGATGTGTATTGCCCGCGCTATCCAGGGCATGGGACCAGTGCAACTGATTTTCTTGCCTCAAAAGCCGAGGATTGGATCGGTACTGCGTACGATGCGTATGCATACCTTGCCCAGCGCTACGAACAGGTGAGTCTCGTCGGCCATTCGATGGGTGGGGCGATAGCAACCATCATCGCCGACGCCTTCGACGTGGACACCTTGGCACTGCTTGCCCCCGCTTTGGTGATTCCTTCACTTCCGGTGACCCAGATCCGGCTCTTGCGCTTTTTCATCAAGCGAAAAAAGGTTTCCTGGCAAAGTGATCCGGAGTATCGCCTGCAGTATGAGGGGGATGCCGATGATGACGAATATCTGGGCTCCCAATACTGGTCCTACCTGTATCCAAAAGGACTATGGGAGTTGGAACGGGTACGCAGGCAGGCAGTTGCATGTCTCGATCATTTGGTCAGCGATGTGCTTTCGGTGAGTGGAGGACTGGACAAAACCATTCCGCAGGAGGCCTCGGTTCTGATCACCAGCAGGGACAAGGGATTGAACAAACACCTGCACATTCCCCAGATCGGGCATCTGATGCCGTATGACAAGAATCAGGAAGCGCAGGACCAGGCTATGGCCGCTGTGGTCTCTTGGATCGAAGGCAATCGTTAGGGGCGTCTGAGATATTCGTAGATTGCTGAAAGTTTATCGCTTATGCTGACTACGATGCTTTCCGGATACCGTGGAAGCTCATGCGTCTTGGGGAACATATGCTTGACGATGATATCCTCTTCCCGCGCATTTACGGAGAAATATGTTTTTGCATTTTCCAAGGCGATATGCGGGTGATCCTTCCCATGGGAGGAACGTTTTGCGTCAGCTGCCTTGCGTTGTCTCCAGTCATACAGGAAGAAGTCGTGCAGCAATCCTCCCCGGGCTGCGGATACATAATCCAGGCCGAGTGATTTACTGATTCGGTAGGATAGATAGGAAACCCGTGTCGCATGGTCGTAAATATGATTGGTGTGATGCTGGAATTCCTTGAGTCTGAGGAACTGCTGATGGTCGAGTATGTCCTCCACCAAGAGTATGTGTTCACTTCTCTGTTTGAACGTGTTTGCACGATGGATGGTGTAGGCAAGCAAGAGGCTGACCAAAGAGATGAAGAGGAATGCATGCTGGAGAGGGAAGGGAACCATGCTCTGCAGCGGGCTTACGAATTGCGCGGTGGAAAAGGTGGTGAATAAACCCACAGGAAGCCGGAAAAGCCTGGGAAGGTATGTGGTTCCACCAGCCAGAAAGGCAGGAAGTGCGTTGGGTATCAGAATGATCCTCCATATATACAATTGAGTGTAAGGTATCGAATTACAAGCTGTTGGTCAAGCGTGCAACCTCAGTAGGACCCTAATGGGGACAAGTGTCGGGAAGCAGGGCTTTCCTGCTCTCGATTGTGTTGCTATAATCTTCGTTTTACGGTACAACAGTACCATTGAGAGGAGTATATCCCGATGGAAGTGAGAGTACGCTATGCCCCTTCCCCGACCGGCTTGCAGCATATCGGTGGAGTAAGGACTGCATTGTTCAATTATTTCTTCGCTCGTGCAAACGGGGGAAAATTCATTCTGCGTGTCGAGGATACCGATCGGGAACGTTACAGCGACGAATCCCTGCAGGATTTGTACGATACGCTTTCATGGCTTGGCATCACTTGGGATGAGGGACCGGTTGTCGGAGGTCCGTTCGGTCCGTATGTGCAGAGTGAACGGTTTGCTTTGTATCGGCAGTACGCCGAACAGCTGGTACGGGATGGAAAGGCCTATTATTGCTATTGCACTCCCGAGCGGTTGGAAGCGCTTCGGGTCAAGCAACAGGCAGAGAAAAGTGAACAACAGGGATATGACCGCCATTGCCGGCATCTGACAGAGGAGATGCGCTTTGAATACGAGAAAGCGGGCATCAAGCCGGTCATCAGGCTCAAGGTCCCTACTGAGGGAAAGACGACGTTCCATGATGTGCTGATGGGTGATATTACCCGTCGCAACCGTGATGTCAGCCCCGATCCTGTGCTGCTCAAGAGCGATGGATTCCCCACCTATCATCTGGCCAATGTGATCGATGACCATATGATGGGCATCACCCATATCATGCGTGCCCAGGAGTGGATCCCCTCCGGACCTCTGCACATCCTTTTATATGAGGCATTCGGTTGGGAACCGCCGCTGTACTGTCATCTTCCCATGGTCATGGGTAAGGATGGCCAGAAACTCTCCAAACGCCATGGTTCGACCAGCGTTCGTGATTTCCGGTCGAAAGGTTATCTTCCCGAGGCACTGATGAATTACGTAAGCTTGGTCGGGTGGTCCTACGACGGGCAGCGGGAATTCTTCAGCAAGGATGATCTTGAACATCTGTTCTGTCTGGAGAAGATCAACAAGGCTCCGGGAGTATTCGATTACAAGAAACTAGACTGGTTCAATGGGCAATACATCCGCCAGAAGAGTGACGAGGAACTAGCACAGTTGCTGCTTCCATATCTGGAGGATGCAGGTTTCCTTCCGTCCGAGCTTTCTGCTTCCCAGCAGGAGAAGCTGATGAGGCTTACTTCTGTAGTCAAGGAACGGTTGAAGGTGCTCGGCGATGTGGTCGAGCTTTCCCGTTTCCTGTTCGAGGAGCCGATGTACGAGGATGTGAACCTCTTTGCAGCCAAAGGAGTTCAGCTTAGCGATGCACTGGAGGCGCTGGAGAAAGCATATGCCATCCTCAGGGATGGTCTTGACCGCAAACTGGAGCACGCTGCGATCGAGCAGTCGTTGACTGAGTTGGCAACACAATTGAATCTGAAGGTGAATGGGGTGTTCATGCCGATCAGGGTGGCTTTGACCGGGAGTACCGTCAGTCTTCCCCTGTTCGATTCTATCAACCTGCTTGGGCAGGATGCTACCTGTGCACGTATTGAAAACGCATTGGCTTTACTGAAGAGAGAGGTACGATAAATGGCAGAAGTAACGATGGACAAGATTGTCTCCTTGTGCAAGCGGCGTGGATTCATTTTCCAGTCGAGCGAGATTTATGGAGGTCTCAATGGAGCCTACGACTACGGGCCGTTGGGCGTCCAGCTGAAAAACAACATCCGTGATTTCTGGTGGAAGGAGATGACCCAGATCCATGATGACATCGTTGGACTTGATGCTTCAATCCTCATGCATCCGCGGGTTTGGGAAGCCAGTGGCCACGTTTCCAATTTCAGTGATCCGATGGTCGACTGCAAGCAGTGCAAGGCTCGCTTCCGTGCCGATCAAATCGACCTGAAGGGCGCATGCCCGAACTGTGGCACCAAGGACAGCTTCACCGAACCGAGGAATTTCAATCTGATGTTCGCCACCCATATCGGTGCCAATGCCGATGCCAGTTCGACCATATATCTCAGACCGGAGACTGCCCAGGGCATCTACGTGGATTTCAAGAACATCGTTTCCTCCAGCCGCGTGAAAGTTCCGTTCGGTATCGCCCAGATTGGTAAATCATTCCGCAATGAGATCACCACCAAGAACTTCATCTTCCGTTCCTGTGAGTTCGAACAGATGGAAATGCAGTGGTTCTGCAAGCCTGGTTCTGATGACCAGTGGTTCTCCTACTGGCGTGAACAGCGGATGGCATTCTATCACAAGATGGGAATCCGTCCCGACCGGCTTCGTTGGCACCAGCACGGGCCGGATGAACTTGCATTCTATGCAAAGGATGCCTATGACATCCAGTTCTACTTCCCCATGGGTTGGCAGGAGCTCGAAGGGGTGCATGACCGTACCGACTATGATTTGACTCAGCACCAGACGTTCAGCGGCAAGGAGATGACCTACCTTGATCCGGAGACCAACGAACGATATATCCCGTACGTGGTTGAAACTTCCGCAGGATTGACCCGCAACGTCCTGATGGCCCTGAGTGACGCCTATGACGAAGAAGAGCTTGAAGGCGGTGATGTGCGTACGGTCCTCCATTTCCATCCGAACATCGCCCCGGTCACCGTGGCCGTACTGCCCTTGGTGAAAAAGGACGGCATTGCGGAGTTCGCAAGTAACCTTGAGAAGGAAATGCGTGAGGATTTCTCCACCTTCTATGATGTAAGCGGTGCCATCGGACGCAGATATCGACGCATGGATGAGATTGGGACCCCGTATTGTGTTACCGTCGACTACCAGACGCTTCAGGACAATACGGTGACGCTGCGCCTGCGTGACAGCATGGAACAGGTGCGTGTGGCAATCTCAGACCTGGTGGCTACCATCAAGCAAGCTACCAAGGAGTACAAGCGGGCGGAGAATTAGGATGAACAAAGCACTTCAGACCTTGATCGACCGAGGGTTTGTCAAGGCATGTACGGATTATGAGGCACTCAGTGATTTGATGGACCGTGAGCCGGTGACCTTCTATGTGGGGGCTGACCCGACAGGCAGAAGTCTGCATATCGGTCATATGGTACCGTTCTTCGCAATGCATCATCTGCAGCTTGCAGGCCACAACCCCATCGCCTTGGTCGGTGGGGGAACCGCCATGATCGGAGACCCCTCAGGCAAGACGGAAATGCGCAAGATGCTCACCCCCGAGCAAGTGCAGGACAACTGCAAGTCGATCAAATCCCAGCTGGGAACAGTGGTCGACTTTTCCGAACATCCTGCAAATGGCATGGGAAAGGCGATCATGCTCAACAACGCCGATTGGCTGACTGATCTGAACTACATCACCTTTCTCAGGGAGATCGGGCGCCATTTCTCTGTCAATCGAATGCTTACCTTCGAATCCTACAAGCAGCGCCTGGAACGGGGATTGTCATTCATCGAATTCAATTACCAATTGCTGCAGTCCTATGATTTTTTGGTATTGAACCAGAATCACAACTGTCGGTTGCAGATCGGTGGTGACGACCAATGGGGCAATATTGTCAGCGGTATTGAACTGATCCGGAAAATGAACGGCAATGAGTGCTATGGACTCACCTTCAATCTGATTACCCGTAGCGACGGTCATAAAATGGGCAAGAGTGAGAAGGGTGCGGTATTCTTGGATCCCGAATTGTACAGCCCCTATGACTTCTACCAGTATTGGCGGAACGTGAATGATGATGATGTGATCAAATTCCTGAAGTTGTTCACCTTTCTTCCCTTGGATGAAATCGCCGAATACGAGAAGAGCGGGGTGAATATCAACGATGCCAAGCAAAGGCTTGCCTATGAACAAACGAAGATCGTCCATGGCGAGCAAGAGGCTGAGAAAGCCCGTGCCGCAGCCAAGACCATGTTCCAAGGTTCCTCCCTCGGCCAAGCGGGCCGGGAGGGAATGAACAGTCTTGTCCTTGAGAAGGAAAAGCTGGAGCAGGGCATTCCAGTACTCGAACTGTTCAGCATGACTGATCTTGCAGCCACCAACAGCGACGCCAGACGTCTGGTCGTTGGCGGAGGTGCTTGGATCGGTGAAACAAAGATTGATGATCCAAAGATTTTGATTGATGCAAGTTTCCTCGATGGCTATGGGGAAATGATACTCCGTGCCGGAAAGAAGCGGTATTTCCGCATCATCGTGGAAGTATGACACAAAAATGGAGGGGGGATACCCCCTCTTTTTTACAAGAAGGATAGAGAATGAAACGTATTGCAAGTATTTTGGTATTGGGTGTGTTCGCTGTGATGCTCATCGGTGCCCAACCGATGACCGAACAAGCGGTATCTGAACCGACTGTCATAAAATTGGCCGTGATGGCGGGTCCAACGGGTTTTTCCTCAGTCGGTTTGACACGCAACGAGGGTAACATTGCTGCAGATGTTCAGGTGGATGTTCAGGTATACCCCTCTCCAAATGAAGTGATTGCCCGATTGGCAAACGGGGAATTGGATGCGGCATGTCTTCCCACCAATGTTGCCGCCAACCTAGCAAACAAGAAGGTCCCCATCAAGCTGGCTGCTGTGGTCGGCAACGGAATGCTGTACGTCCTTTCCAATGATCCCGCAATAAAAGGAGCCTCCGACCTGCTGGGCAAAACCCTGTATGTACCTGGTGCGGGTTCGACTCCCGACCAGATGAGCCGACTGTTGCTCAAGCAGGCAGGACTTCAGGTGGATAAGGATGTGATGCTGAATTACTCGGTGGGTGCCCCCGCACAGCTTGCCCAGATGGTCATCGCGGGGAAAGTCAGCCTTGCCATTCTTCCTGAGCCGTTTGTTTCCATGGTTTTGGCAAAGAACCCGGCGGTTCGCACCGTAGTGGATGTCCAGCAGTTGTATCGCCAATTGGCGAATGTCGAAACCTACCCGATGAGTGTGTTGGTGGTTCGGGAGTCCTTTGCCCGGAACCAAAGCAGGGCATTGGCACTGCTCTTGAAAGCCTATGAGGATTCCGTTGCTTGGGTGAATGCAGACCCGGGTGCAGCCGGCAAGGCGATTGAAGCAGCTTCCATCATGAATGCCGCTATGGCTACACCGGCCATCCCTTCCTGCAACTTGGTGTTTGTTCCCAGCCAACAGGCAAAGACTGAAGTACAAGCCTATTTCTCATTCCTGGCCGCTTTCAATCCGGAGGCGATCGGAGGCAAGGTTCCTTCCGTCGATCTGTATCTGTAAGAGGTGCGTATGCGTTCAATGAAGCGGAATCTTATTCTGGTGCTCTCTTCTGTGCTATTGTTGCTGATTTGGCAGCTTGCCTCCATGATCATCGCCAGTCCGGTTCTGCTTCCTTCCCTCGCTCCTGTTTTTTCCTCCCTCATTTCCCTGATAGGGCAGCCTTCCTTTGCACCGAATGTATTGCATACGGTGCTCAGGGCCTTGCAAAGTTTTCTGATCATCGTGGCAAGTGCTACGGTCGTCGGATTGGTCTCCGGTCGATTTCCCCTGTTCTCCTTGGCCTTGAAACCTTTCGTGACGACTTTGAAAGCAATCCCGGTGATGAGTGTCATCCTCTTGGCCTTCATTTGGTTCTCCAGTGGGACCGTGCCTTTGTTTTCTGCATTCCTGATGGGATTCCCCGTCATGTATGTGCAAGTGGAAATGGGCTATAAAAGGTTGGATACGCATTTGCAGGAGATGTGCCGACTCTACGATTTCCCTGTTTCGGCACGTTTGACACATTTCATCATTCCCTCATTGCTGCCTTCGATCGTCACCGGGGCACGGACTGCTCTCTCCATGGTGTGGAAAGTGGTCATCGCCAGTGAGGTCCTTACCGTTCCCCATTATGGTGTGGGTTCACGTATGCAGCTTGCCCAAGTCCAGTTGGAAACCGAGAAAGTACTCTCCTGGACGCTGATAGCAATCCTGCTTACTGGTCTGGGGGATCTGCTGTTTGAGGGGTGTGTACTGCTCGCTGTCCGATGCAAACGTTGCCTGGATGCAAGGAGGATCCCATGCGATTTGTAGAGGTTTCCAAGGCCTACGGGCAAAACCAGGTCTTCGATCATTTTTCCTTGGAGATCAAGGCGGGTACCATCCTTTCCGTGGTTGGTCCCTCAGGAGAGGGCAAGACAACCTTGCTGCAAATGGCTGCCGGCGTCTTGCAGCCGGATGAAGGTCGTATTGAAAAGGAGGCCTGTGAATCGGGTTCGGTGAGTTTCCTGTTCCAAGAACCGCGCTTATTGCCTGCCAGTACCGTATTCACCAATGTCGAGCTTGCCTTGCGTCTTGCTTTCTCATCGAAACGTGAACGGGATGCCTTGGCGCTCCATTATCTTGAACTGGTGGGATTGTCCGACAGCTTGCTGCTGTACCCGCATGAACTGTCAGGAGGAATGCGGCAACGGGTTGCCATTGCAAGAGCTTTCGCGCATCCATCTTCCTTGCTGCTGTTGGATGAACCGTTTCAGAGTCTGGACATCAAGCTTAAATTCACCCTGCTTTCAGCCTTTCTTTCGCTTTGGGAGGAACAGCCGAGAACCACGTTGTTCGTTACCCATGATCCGAAAGAGGCATTGTTGCTGGGAGATGCTGTCTGCTGCCTCGGAGACCCGAAACAGCCGCTGTACCTCCAAACAATTGAGATTCCCCGCAAAGCGAGGAATCTCAGTGATGCGCACCTATTGGCTCTGGAAGCCGAACTGGTAGCCGCGTTGGTACGCGCTTAGAGGTCCACCTTCCAAAGTCCGTGCAGATTGCAATACTCATAGACGGCAATGGCCTTGTCATCATCAAGAGCGAAGGTCGCATGGGGTTTGCCGTCAACGGCCAAATTCTTGCGCATGCCGCCCTTTTCAGTCTGTACATAGATGAAAGCAATGTGATGTTCCTGGGTCATCGGATGATCAACCGATCCCACGTTCACCGACAGCTTGTTTCCTTCGACGGTGACCACCGGGACATGTTTCTCCTTTGCGGCATCGACGGTATTGGCTTTCAGGACAATCATCTCCTCACCGCAGCAAGAAATCTTCGGGCCTCTGTCGATTACTTTGGCGACAATGTTTCCACAGTGCTTGCAAATGTAAAATTCTTGTTCTTTCATCGGTATTCTCCTTACCTATGATCATACCCGAGATTTGAGAAACCGTACAGGTCCTTGTGATAGGTTGCTTGTACCGAAAGTAAAACAGGCAGGTCGAACGACCTGCCTGTTTTGCAGAAATCTTGGATCAAACGTACCCTTGCGCAATCATGGCTTCGCTTACCTTGAGGAAACCTGCGATGTTTGCACCGTCGACGTAATTGTCCTTGGTGCTGTACTTCTCGGCTGCACTGTTGATCGAAACGAAGATGTTCTTCATGATTTGCTGGAGTTGCTGGTCGACCTGCTGCGGTGTCCATTGGAGACGCTGGCTGTTCTGGGCCATCTCCAAGCCGGAAACCGCTACACCACCGGCATTGGAAGCTTTTCCGGGAACGTGGAGGATGCCGCTTTCCTTGAAGAATGCATCCGCTTCCAGAGTGGAAGGCATGTTGGCGCCTTCTCCTACCAACTGTACCCCGTTCGCCACCAGATGCTGGGCGTCTTTCAGATTGATCTCGTTTTGTGTTGCACAGGGGAATGCATAATCGGCTTTCACTTCCCAGAGCGGGTTGCTGTCCTCGCTTCCGTTGTGGGGAATGTAGACTGCTTCCTTGAATTGCTGGGCATATTCAGCGATCCGCCCGCGACGGACGTTCTTGAGCGTCTTCACATAGGCAAGTTTCTTCTCGTCGATGCCACTCTCATCGATCAGGATACCAGAAGAGTCACTGAGCGTCACCACCTTGGCTCCCATATGCAACAGTTTTTCCACCGTGTACTGGGCTACGTTTCCGCTGCCGCTGACCAAGCAGGTCTTGCCCTCAAAGCTCTTTCCCTTCGATTCAAGGATGGCTGCAGAAAGGTAGACCAATCCATAGCCGGTGGCTTCGGGACGGATATAGGATCCACCGAAGGAAGGGCCTTTTCCCGTAAGGATGCCGACGGATTTGTTGTTCATTCTCCGGTACTGGCCATACAGGTAACCGATTTCACGGCCGCCGACTCCGATGTCGCCCGCCGGAACATCGGTATCTTCCCCAATATGACGGGAAAGCTCGGTCATAAAGCTTTGGCAGAAACGCATGACTTCATTGTCGCTCTTGCCCTTGGGATTGAAATCACTTCCGCCTTTTCCACCGCCCATCGCCAATCCGGTGAGACTGTTCTTGAACGTCTGCTCGAAGGCAAGGAATTTGAGGATTGACAGATTTACCGAAGGATGGAGCCTGAGTCCGCCTTTGTAAGGTCCGATGGCACTGTTCATCTGAATACGATACCCGCGGTTGATCTGTAGTTGTCCGTCATCGTCGATCCAAGGGACGCGGAACATGATGACACGTTCAGGTTCTACGAGGCGGTCGAGTACCTTGTGATAGACAATCTGCGGAAGGTCATCCACCAAGTTGTCAATGGAAGCAAGGAAGGAAGTCACAGCTTGGATGAATTCAGGCTGGTGTGGATCTACTTTCACCACATGGTCTAGCAGTTTTTGTGTTACGTCATGC
Organism: Sphaerochaeta sp.; assembly: GCF_050256055.1. Lineage (NCBI taxonomy): Bacteria > Pseudomonadati > Spirochaetota > Spirochaetia > Spirochaetales > Sphaerochaetaceae > Sphaerochaeta > Sphaerochaeta sp. The sequence continues at coordinate 93,307 of NZ_JBFWIJ010000006.1, forward strand.
ATTTGGTACTACTCCTCATTTGTATAAATATGCATAAAACTGCATACGATAGTAGCGACTTTGGTAAATTTGGTAAAGTGTTACCGAAATACTAAAAAACACCCCGCATTTTTTGCGGGATGCGTAAAAACGACCTTGGACCTATTTGTACTGAGCTACAACGCAATGGGTGAGGTAGCATTTGACCATTCCATAAATTTATGAAATCGAAAAAAAAATTATTTTTTTTTCGACTACACAATTTCCCCCCGTCTGATTCGTTCGATGTTTTCCTTGAAAGGGGGATAGATGATACCGCGCTCGGTAATAATTCCGGTCAGGTTCTGATGCGGTGTGACGTCGAATGCAGGGTTGTATACCTGCATACCGGTTGGAGCTACCTGTACATCCTGTACGTGGGTGATCTCCCTGGCCTCCCGCTCCTCGATGGGAATGGCAGAGCCGTCGGGAATTGAGAAGTCGATGGTGGAAACCGGAACGACACTGTAAAACGGAACGCCATAGGCTTTGCAAATGACGGAAAGGGCGAATGTTCCCAGCTTATTAGCCACATCTCCATTGGCAGCCACACGATCGCCACCCAGGATGACGAGGTCGATCTTTCCATCGCGTATCAAAGTCGCGGCGGCGCTGTCTGCAATAAGCTTTGAAGGAATGCCCGCTTCCATCAGCTCCCATGCCGTCAGGCGGGCGCCTTGGAACCTGGGTCTTGTTTCATCGGCATAGACAAAAATATTTTTCTTGTCATAGAATGCCGTTTTGATCACTCCCAGGGCGGTACCCCAGCCGGCGGTTGCCAATGCCCCGGTGTTGCAGTGGGTAAGTATGGTGGCATTCCGACCGATCACGCTATTGCCGATTCGCCCGATGGTTTTGTTTGTCTGGATGTCTTCCTCTCGGATGGCATGCGCTTCTGCAAGCAATGCGGCCAAATATGTGGTACGGCCCTCTTTCTCGTATCGAAAGAAGACGGCGAGCATCCGCTGTATTGCCCAGTTTAGATTCACCGCAGTAGGCCTTGCACGGCCCAGTTGGTCACAGGCTGCCGAAAAGTCGACTGTATCAGGGAATTGGCAAGCCGCCAGATAGACTGCATAGGCTGCAGCCGCCCCGATGGCGGGAGCTCCCCGGACCACCATGTCGCGGATGGCATCTTCCACTTCCTTGCAGGTGGACAGGGAAAGATATACTTCCTGTGCAGGCAGGAGCCGTTGGTCGAGCAGTATCAACTGTTCATCTTTGAATTGCAGGGCAATGAAGGATTCGTCCATGAGTGCATCTCCTTTCAGCGTCGCTGGATGTTGTCCCAGCTCTCATTGACCGCCTTGATGGTCTGCTCTTCATCGAGTGTCAATACCTTTCGGTGTTGCATCACGACTTTCCCCTGGCACAGGACGGTGTCAACGTCCGATGCCTGGGCGGCATATACGACTGCGCTGAACGGATCGTTGAGCGGGGTCAGATGGCTTTTCTTCAGATCGAGCAGGATGATATCCGCTTCCATGCCCTCGGATATCATTCCTATTCGCCTTTCGAGCCCCAGTGCCTTGGCCCCGTTGACGGTGGCCATGCTCAACACCTGGTAGGGATTGAGCTTCGTTCCAGTCGGAGTATGGACCCGTCCCAGCAGGCTTGCGATGTGCATTTCCTCAAACATGTTGAGGTTGTTGTTGCTGCTGGCCCCATCGGTACCCAGACCAACCGAAACACCCCGTTCGAGGTAGGAAGCGATAGGGGCGATTCCACTGGATAACTTGCAGTTGCTGGAAGGATTGTGCACCAAGGTGGCGTCCATGTCGGCAAGCAGTGCTACTTCGGCATCCGTGAGATGCACTCCATGTGCAATAAGAGAACGTACACCGTCCAAGGCTCCGATTGCATACAGGTATTCCAACGGAGTCTTCCCGAATTGGTGCAGGCTGTCCTGGACTTCCTGTTTCGTTTCGCTTACGTGGATGTGCAGGATGCGTTGTCGATCCTTCGCCCAGTCATGGGCATATTGGAGGGTTTCCTTGGGACACGTATAGATGGCATGGGGTGCACAGTCCACCTGGATCCTGCCATCGGGATGTTCACGATAGAACCTCAAGTCGGCTTCCCGTTGCAGTACCCGTTCCTTGTTTTCCGCAAGGGATCCGAACAGGGTGATGCCGATGCTCGCCCTGATGCCCCCTTCCAAGACGGCCTGTGCGGTGGCTTGGGGATGGAAGTACATATCGGTGAACGTGGTGACTCCGCTTTGGATCAACTCAATGACACCAAGCCGTGAAGCCCTGAGCACGTCCTCTTCCTGCAACTTGTCCTCAACGGGGAAGATTTCCGCCAGCCAAGCCTGCAGGGTAGGAAGATTGTCCTTGTAGTTGCGCATCAATTCCATACTGAGATGGGTGTGCGCATTGACCAATGCCGGCATGGCAAGGAACGATGATCCGTCAATCACTTGATCGGGGACGAAGTGAGCCGGTTTGACTCCCACGAATGCAATATGTTTGCCATCAATACCGATATCGCCACGAAAGCTGAGTCCTTCTTGGGTCATCGGAATGACCAGAGCTTGGGAAATGAGTAGTTTCATGGGGCTATAGTACCACGAACTGGTCAGGCAGTCACCTTGTTCCGTTTTATCTTTTTGGTGCTGGTCATATCCATCGGGGCATCAAGAACCGTCAAGCGAGTAATCTTCTTGTACCCGGAAACTTGTTGATTCACTTCCTTGATGATTCGATCCAAATCTTCTGCCATCGGAATTTGCTGTTCCCGATAGAATTCAGGATTGGGATAGATCACGGCCTCAATCATTTCCGCGGGGACATCCTTTTTGTCCTGATATCCTCTGATCAAAACCTGCTCCACTTGGGTATAGAGTTGGAAGAGATCCTCGATTTCCTCAGGATACACATTCTTTCCACCTTCGGTTACGATCAAGTTCTTCGCTCTTCCCTTCAGATAGAGATAGTTCTCTTTGTCCAGATACCCGAGATCGCCGGTCTTCAGGTAGCCATCCTCATCAAAAAGCTCTTGGGTATGTGCCGCATCATTGAAGTACCCTTTGGTCACATTCGGGCCTTTTACCCTGATTTCACCAACCCCGTTGGAATCGGGTTCGGCGATTTTCATGTCAACCAACGGGAAAACCATGCCCACCGATTCGATTTTGAAATGACTGATTGGATTGAGGGTGAGAATCGGGCTGGTTTCAGTCAGGCCGTATCCTTGGATGAAATCGAGGCCGAGCTGCTGGTATTGCTTGAATACCTTCGGAGAGAGCGGGCCTGCTCCACAGATCAAAAAGTTGTTGCGATCGAGTCCGATCTTGCTGAGCAACATCGTGTTGAATGCCTTGCGGAATACATTCCAATGCAGATATTTCTTGGTAAAACCGTTGATCGTCATCATGGTATGGACGAGTGTATTGACCAATACCCCCTTGTTTTTCACTTGTTTCATGATTCCTGCAAGCAGCTTGTTGTAAAGCAGGGGGATTCCCATGAAGATCGTGACTTTCCCCTGGGTCAGGTCGTTGATCATCCGGCTGACGACGATTTCCTGGCCGAATACACATTCCGAACCATGCTTGATCGATTCCAGCAATACAGCGGTACAGCAGTAGGAATGATGGAGGGGAAGCAGTGCATACAGCACATCCGTCTCATCGAGGCTGAGAAAGGTCCCGTCGCATGCTTGGTAAAGATCGCTGACGATATTCGCATGAGTGAGCATGGCACCCTTCTCATTTCCTGTCGTCCCACTGGTGAAAAGAATGGCTGCAAGGTCGTTCTCTTTGGATGGGATGCGAGCATGCATCGACTGCGGCTGCAAATCCTCGATGGAGGGAGCCTGCTGGCTACTGCCTTGGAGCGTCGCCAAACCCTTGAGCCTGCCATACCATTGCTTTTTCGGGTCCAAGCCTTCAATGATGTTCTTATCCCCGAAAAAGAATGAGGCATCGACAAATCCGGAAAGGTTTTCCACTCGATCCGTATGCATCTGATTGTCCAGCGGCACCACTACCGCACCGGCGTAGAGCGTTGCAAGATACGCGAGCGCCCAGTTGGGGCTGTTCTTTCCATTGACGACGATACGGTCTCCCTTTTTGATTCCTTGTTCCTGTAAGTAGGATGCGATGCGTTGGACATGCTGCAGCACCTCGGAAAAGGTAAGCGTCGACCGGTTGGGGCGGAAGGTGGTGAAACTGTTTCGTCCGCCGAATTTCTGTTCTGTGATAAGTAAAAGATCTATAATAGTCGGCCATTGACCTTCAAAGAAGGTGCCTCGATAGTCATCCAATTCGTCCCAGGAGTGTTTCATCAGGAGATTCTCCGTATAAGGTGCATGATAAAAACCTACTATACGCACGTTTTTGACAATAGCAATTTGATTTTCACAGAATCAACACTATTTGTCAATAAAAGGATAATTGCTTTTATTGAAAATGATTGAATCTCTAGTGCAAATCTACTATTCACCATCGAAGAGTCTTTGATCATGCAAAAGATAGGAAATATCCGGGTAGAGGATTGAACTTTGCTTCCTTAGGCTCGGGTGGTCATTGCTCCCGCTCAACAGTGCGATGCGGTATCCGGCTCTTGCCCGCTTTGCGAAAAGCATGTCGGTTACCGTATCACCGACCATCGCCACCTCTTGCGGTTGGAGACCTTCCTGGGCGCAGAACGCGAAGAACGCCTGGGTATGTGGTTTTTTCTTGTAATGGCTGTCTCGGGAACAGACGAAGTCGATGTTCCCGTCTATGCCCATCAAGGAAAGGAACAGAGCGGTCGAAGAGGCATTGTCGTTGGTGATGATGCCGATGGAATACCCGTGTTCCTTGAGTCTGTTGAACAGTTGCTGTTGTACGGAGAAATCCATATTCCTGAGTTTTTCGCTGAGCAGGACTTCACTGTTGTGTACGCTTCTCTCATATGCTTTGAGCGCTTTGAAGGCGTTTATGCGGTACCTGAGGCAATAGGTGAGGAAACGGCGGAGAATTCTTACAGGACGGTGGGTGAACACCAGACCCTTGGGCAGACAATTTCCCTGTTCGTCGATACCCATCAGATTCAGCATGGCCTTCTTGGCACGATGCTGTGTCTGCTTGCCCATGGACGTAAAAGCGCTGTCGATTCCTTCCTTCAACACTTCTTCCCAGACCTGGGCATAATCAAAAAGTGTACCATCCTTGTCGAAAATGATTCCCTTGAGTTTCTCTGTCTTTTGTGCCATGTTGGGGTATCATACGGTACGCCGTCCATATCTGGCTAGGGGGTAGTATGGCATCTTTGGAACAAACTATGGTTGAGAGGACACGTCTGTTTGCACAACAGGTGGAATCTCTGCGATTCAGTTGTGACTGTTATATCTACAATCCGCTGCTCTATGCCTGGCCGATGCATGAGGCGTATCTCAGGGCGTATCTCTCCCAACCGGTGAAAACCCTTTTATTGGGAATGAATCCAGGGCCGTTTGGTATGGCACAGACCGGAGTCCCGTTCGGGGAAGTGGGAGCTGTAAAGCATTTTCTCGACCTTCAGGCCCCGGTCGGAAAACCGGTAGCCGAACATCCTAGGCGACCCGTTCTTGGATTGGATACGAAACGCAGTGAGGTCAGCGGGAAACGGCTGTGGTCCTTGATCGAGGGACGGTACCATTCGGCCCAAGCGTTTTCGAAGGAAATGGCCGTCACCAATTACTGTCCACTGGTATTCATGGACCGTGGACGAACGGCGAAAAACATCACCCCTGACAAATTGCCCAAAGGGGAACGGCTGGCTTTGGAGACCATCTGTGATCGCTATCTTGCTGATGTCATTGAGATGCTCGGTCCCATCTATCTGGTGGGAGTGGGCCAGTATGCATACAAGAAATTGCAGGCGGTTTCAGGCGAGAATCCCCGTTTGATCGTAGGTTCCATCCTGCATCCAAGCCCAGGAAACCCCCAAGCCAACAAGGATTGGCATACGAAAGCGCGGCTTGGGTTGGAGCAATTGGGGGTCTGGTAGAGGTGATTCTGTTTCATGTTTTCCGATTTGTCTGGTTTTGGTGATCATTTAATCACTTTGAGAAGGGTATTTTCGGCAAATACCGGCTGATAGAGACGTCTAATGCGAAAATCTTACTAGACAATCAAGTTTCCCTTTGATACTCTGTTAGCCATGGGTAGTGTTCTTTCGCGTCCAGCCTATGCAAAAATAAATCTACACCTCGCGGTAGGACTTCCCTATGAGGATGGGTATCATCCTATACAGTCCTTGTTTGCCTTGGTGGATCTCTGTGATACGATCAGCCTTTCCTGGGAGGAGCGTGATCGTTTTTCCATCGAGGTCACCGGGCTCGAGCAATATTGCAAGCAAGGCGATGATACCCTGACGAAAGCCGCCATGCTTTGGCAGGAAGCTTCCGGGTTTCCTGTTTCGCTGTCGGTTCACTGTGAAAAGCGGATACCGGTGAAAGCAGGGTTGGGAGGGGGATCCAGCGATGCGGCGGTTTTGCTTTCCCTGTTGCAGTCGTTGTCTGCTGCGCATGCGTTGGATGTCCCCACGTTGTCCGCTGTTGCACTGAAAGTAGGAAGTGACGTGCCTTTCTTCCTCTCGAATCAGCCAATGGCTTTGGTTTGTTCAAGGGGTGAACATATTGTGCCGGTTACTGCCAAGCCCTTGGAGGTGCTGTTGGTGATGCCGAACTTTTTTGACATATCTACGTCAGATGCCTATCGCGCATTGGACGCACAACGACGGGGGGGTGCGTTGGTCCGGTCTCTCAGCGATGCGGATTTGATGGAGATTTATACAAAACCTTCCCACCAATGGAAGGGTATGTTATATAATGATTTCCAACCGTGTTCGGGCAACGAGGCTTTTTATGGGAGTCTTCAGCGTCTGAGTGACAGGTATAAAGGTTATGGAAGTATGAGTGGAAGTGGGGCTTGTTGGTTTTTCGTCAGTGAGGATGCTTCAGAAGTGCACAGTCTGCATGCTGCCATACAAGGTTTGTTCGCAGAACGCGTTCGGTGTTGGATTACGCACATATTGGCTTGAAAGAAAAGCATAGATAGGAGTGTTTGGAGGTTCTTGTGGATATTTCAGAGGTTCGAGTACGAAAAGTCAATCAAGCGGGCAAATTGAAAGCCTATGTGACCGTTACATTCGATAATCAATTTGTAGTGCACAATATCAAAGTGATCGAAGGCAGGGAAGGGGATTTCATCGCCATGCCGAGCAGACAGCTTGCTAACGGGGAATTCAAGGATGTGGCGCATCCAATCAGCAGCGAGTTCCGTGATCATTTGCAGAAGGTCGTGATGGAAGCGTATGCGTCAGATTCCTCAGAAGCTCTGGAATCTGAAGAGCTCTAAGAACCTGCTGGACAAACCTGTAGATTTAGTATACTGTCGTATCCGTTATTGGGAAGTCGCCAAGCGGTTAAGGCTCTGGTTTTTGGTGCCGGCATCGGGGGTTCGAATCCCTCCTTCCCAGTAAGGGCAATCCATGTGGATTGCTCTTTTTTGTCTTTGGGTATTGTCTTTGCACTGGGGAACTCACTATACTTGTACCCTAGTGGTATGTTGAATACCCAATGCTATGGTAATTGGACACAAGGGTTGTGTGCCAATGAGAGTACAAGGAGTACATATGTCTGAAAACAAGAGCCTGAAGGCGGAACTGAGAACAGAGGATTTCGGTAGTGCCGGATCTCGCCGCCTGATTCGTGCAAAGCGCATTCCCGCTGTCATTTATGGAAAGAACAAACCGGTGCACATCAGTTTGGATGCTCGCGAATTTACCAATAAGTTGCGCCACTTCTCCGAAACCGCCTTGCTCACGATACATGTGGGATCAAAGAAATATGAATGCTTGATGAAGGATTATCAGGAAGACCTGATGCGCAGCCTGATCAAGCACGTGGACTTCTTCGAAGTCACCCGTGGTCATCTTTTGCGGACCATGGTCGCCATTACGCTCAAGGGCAATCCTGTCGGTACCCGTGAAGGCGGTGTTCTCGATCAGGTCATCCATGAAGTTGAGATCGAATGTCTGCCCAAGGACCTTCCCGAGGCGATCGAGGCTGATGTATCTTCCTTGAAGATCAACCAGGTTCTTCACCTTGGTGAAATTTCCCTTCCCGCCAACATCAAGATTCTCGACAACCTGTCCAAAACCGTGGCTTCGGTCAAGGGTGTCAAGGCTGAGAGCGCAACGGTAGCCGCCGTTGAGGTCGAGGAAGCCGCCCCGGCTCCTGCCGCTGCAGTTGAGAAGGAAGTCAAGGCAAAGAAATGAAGCTGATTCTTGGTCTGGGTAATCCTGGTACCAAGTATGCAGACTCCCGGCACAATGTCGGCTTTTCCGTGTTGGATGCAAGTGCAGCGTTTTTTCAGGTTCGCCTGAGAAAACGCTGTTTTCATCTTTACCGATATGCCTTGGTTGTGACTGACAACGAGGAGTTTCTCTTGGTACAGCCGCTTACCTATATGAATGCAAGTGGCAAGGTTTTGAAATATTTTCCCCAGGTCGCCCCTGAGGATATTATTGTCGTCTGTGACCAGATGGACCTTCCTTCCGGTATGATCCGTATTCGTAAGGGAGGTTCGTCGGCTGGGCACAACGGTTTGAAGAGTTTGATGCAGGAGTTGGATAGCGGTGAATTTGTTCGCATCTACATCGGCATCGGCAGGCCATCCGAAGGGGTGGATGTCGTGGATCATGTACTGGGCAAGGAGACCGGACCCGACTTACAGCAAGGCATCCGCCTTGGTGCAGAGGCTTTGAATGCTCTGATCAAGGGCGACAGCGTACAGGAGGTCATGATTGCCTACAACCGACGCAACCGTTCAAGCTGAGATTCTTTCCTTCTTTACCCATCACCGACTCGAAGTGGATGCAAATGTCGGCATCGCATTTTCCGGGGGAAGCGATTCGCTTGCCCTGTTGCTTGCTGCAGCGAAAATCTTTGCGCCTGCCCATCTTTCCGTTTTTTACGTGAATCATCAGTTGCGCAGTAGATCGGAATTGGCGAACGAGCTTACGTTGAACATGCAGAATTGCCGGTCGTTGGGCTTGGAATTAATTGTGCTGGATCTGGGAGCGGATCGGGTCCGCCAAGAGGCCAGGTTGCGAAATGCCGGCTTGGAGGATGCCGCCAGGCATCTGCGCTATGCAACCTTGTTGGGTGCTTGCCAGAAAAGGGGATGCCGGTACCTGCTCACCGCCCATAATGCCGATGACCAACTTGAAACCTTACTGATGCGTTTGTTCCAGTCTGCCAGTATTGCCTCGTTGCAAGGAATACAGAGCGTACGCTCCCAAGATGAATCTGATGTTCAGATACTCAGACCACTGCTGAACATCAGCCATGCGACCTTACAACAGTCGGTGAAGGAGCAGGGATTTTCTTGGTCCGAGGACTCAACCAACGAAGAGGACGCATATCTGCGCAATGCAGTACGTCATCAGGTGATTCCCTCCCTGCTGACGGTGTTTCCCCATGCATATGACGCAACTGCCCGGATGCAGACCCGCTTCGCCGAAGCTGGATCGTTTCTCGATGATGAGGTGGACCGGTTGTCGGCGCAGGTGGAGTTTGGGCGAGGTTCGGCACGATTTCCCCTGGCATGGTATCAGAAGCTGGCCCCTATTCTTCGTGAGATGGTTTTGTTTCGGATTGCACGTGTCCTGCATGATACCGCAGCTGGTGCTGCCGTTGTCAGGATCAGGACGGCATTGGAGGGGAGCGGGGTTGGTGCCAGATGGGAGCTGCAGTTTGCTCAGTCTGTGGTAAGCCTTTCACAAGGAATGGTTGTTTGGGAGAGCAGCTTGCCGGATTGGCAATTCTGTCTGCCCATCCTTGATCCCGCAGCTGAACAGGTGCTGGATTTGGGATCCGGGATGATTGTCTCAATCAGAAAGGAAGATCCTTCGGCGGACAAGGACCTGCTGCGGTTGGATGCTTCCATGCTCAAAAACCCGGTATTGCGTTCGGTTCAGCCGGGGGACAAGATCAGTTTGGAGTCGGGTACAGTCTTGGTGACGAAATTGCTTGCTTCGTATAAACTACCAAGACACCAATATTTCCAAGTCCCCGTTTTGGTTGATCAGAGTGGGGTTGTGGCGGTGTTTGCCCTCTGCCACGGGGGAAGGGATCGGCTGGCGAAGCGGTTCAAAGCGCCCCTTGCCCGAAGATTGACAAATATATATAGTAGTAGCAAAAGGAACGATGACAGTGAAATTGAGAAATGACAGCCAAGATAACGGATCGGATTCGAGACCTGACAAAGAGGATTCTCATCAGTATTGGCAAGGTCCTGGCAATGACAATAAAAAACCTTCTTTCAGACCTTCGAACAATCCGAAGAACCGTTTCGCCCTGATTGTATTCATTACCTTGGCAATCCTATTTGCCTATATGTTTTTCGATACAGCCGGCGGGGCGAAAGATCAAGTGGTCTCCTATACCGCCTTCCTTTCCTATGTCCAGTCCAACCAAGTGACGCAGGTGGAGATCAAGGAACAATCCTTGGTCCGTTTCACATTGAAAAACGGGATCAACGCACAAGCAAGAATTCCCTATTTTGATGACAGTCTGCTTCCCACGCTCAAGGAAAAAGGGGTGACCGTCACAGGTTCCGTGCAGGAGATCTCTTTCCTGCAAATCGTGCTTCAGTTGCTTCCCTGGATTATTTTTATTGGTTTCACCATCATGCTCTATCGTCAGTCGAGCAACTTGAACGGGAAGATGATGTCATCCTTGGGCAAGAGCAGGGCGAAGGAATACATGGAAACGGATACCAAGATCACCTTCAAGGATGTAGCCGGTCAGGTCGAAGCCAAATATGAACTGGAGGAAGTGGTTGCGTTTCTCAAACATCCCGACCATTTTACCAAGGTAGGGGCGAAGATTCCCCGAGGTGTTCTTCTGGTAGGTCCTCCTGGAACGGGAAAAACTTTGTTGGCCAAGGCGGTTGCCGGTGAGAGCGGTGTCTCGTTTTTTCATACCAGTGGATCGGATTTCGTCGAGATGTTCGTCGGTATGGGAGCCGCCCGTGTTCGCGACCTGTTCGAACAGGCCCGCAAGCATTCCCCCTGTATTTTATTCATCGATGAACTGGATGCAGTCGGTCGCACCCGTGGCGGTGGGCTTGGCGGCGGCAACGATGAGCGTGAACAGACCTTGAACCAGATTTTGGTGGAGATGGACGGATTTGCCACTACTACCGGGGTCATTGTCATGGCGGCCACCAACCGTCCGGACGTTCTGGATCCTGCCCTGCTCAGGCCCGGTCGTTTCGACCGACAAGTAGTCGTTGATCTTCCGGATATCCAGGAACGTGAGGAAATTCTGAAAATCCACTGCAGGAAGATCAAATTGGAGAAGGACGTCGACCTGAAACGGCTTGCCAGGGGATCTGCCGGTACCAGCGGAGCCGACTTGGCTAACCTGGTCAACGAGGCTGCTTTGTTTGCAGCACGCAAGAACAAGTCAACCGTCAGCATGGCGGACATGGAAGAGGCCAGGGATAAAATCCTGCTCGGTGTCGCCCGTAAAAGCAGGGCTATGACTGATCAGGAGAAACTTGCGACTGCCTACCATGAGGCCGGCCATACCTTGTTGCACTACTATCTCAAGCATCTTGATCCCTTGCACAAGGTTACCATCATCCCGCATGGAAGGGCGCTCGGTCTTACGGTCAGTCTTCCTGAACGTGATCCATACACCAAGACCAAGTCAATGCTCAACGATTGGATCAAGGTTTGCATGGGTGGCTACGTCGCGGAGGATCTGGTCTACGGGGAAACTACCACGGGAACCAGCAATGACATCAAGCAGGCGACCGATCTGGCCCATCGAATGGTTACCGAATGGGGTATGAGCGGCCTGGGATTTGTGAATCTCGGTGATGAATCCGAACCTTTGTTCCTTGGCCGGGAGATTACCCAGCATAAGGATTACAGCGAGGAAACCGCCAAACGGATTGATCAGGAGATGCATGCGATTCTTGACCAAGCGATGGATGAGACACGGATGATTCTCTCCGAACATAGGGATCAACTGGATTTGTTGACCAAGGAATTGGTCGAGAAAGAGACGCTTGATGATGCGCAGATTCGGGTTTTGCTCGGTTTTGATGCCTTGCCGACTTCTGCTGACGTTCCCCCGGAATCTGAGGATGGTGGTGTGGAACCCCAAAAAACCGAATAAGGATTTGTATGAGTGCTGATTCTTCCTTGACACGCAATTTTTGTATTATCGCCCATATCGACCATGGTAAATCGACGCTTGCCGACCGGTTCATCGAGATGGCGAAAATCAATGTCTCCCGGGGCCCGATGCAATCCCAGATCCTTGACAACATGGATATTGAGCGAGAGCGTGGCATCACCATCAAAAGCCAGGCGGTAACCATCCCCTATACGGCTAAGGATGGGAAGACCTATGAGCTGAACTTGGTCGATACCCCGGGTCACGTGGACTTCTCCTACGAGGTTTCACGGGCCATCAGTTCATGCGAAGGCGCCTTGCTGCTCATCGATGCTTCCCAAGGTGTGGAAGCGCAGACCTTGGCGAATCTGTACATGGCGATGGAACACGATCTTACCATTATCCCGGTGATCAACAAGGTAGATCTGCCCTCCGCCGATATAGATGCATGTCTGCATCAGATCGACCATGATCTCGGGTTGGACAGCTCCCTTGCCGTTCAAGTCAGTGCGAAGACCGGCTTCGGGGTCGATCACCTGTTTGAGGCAATCGTGAATCAGATTGGTCCTCCAGAGGGAAAGGACGCCCTTCCGTTGCAAGCTTTGATTTTCGACTCCCATTATGATGCTTATCGGGGAGTCATCGTGCATTGCCGTGTGTTTGACGGCGTGTTGCGTACCGGTGATGAGATTGCGTTCATGCACTCAGGTTCCACCTACAAGGTGGAGGATACCGGGATTTTCCAGCTTGACTTGATCAAGACCGGTGAACTGCATGCCGGTGATGTAGGGTATGTAATCGCGGGTGTGAAAACCATCAGCGATGTACGGGTCGGCGATACCATAACCTTGGTCCGTCATCCTGCAAAAAAACCGCTTCCCGGGTTCAAGGATGTCAAGCCGGTTGTGTTCAGTTCCATTTATCCAGTGGATACCAACGATTACGAGGAGCTGGTCAGTTCCATTGAGAAATTGAAACTCAATGACGCTTCCTTGATATACGAAAAGGATTCCTCGGCTGCCTTGGGCTTCGGATTCCGCTGTGGATTCCTTGGAATGCTACATCTGGAAGTCGTGCAGGAACGCATTGAGCGTGAGTTCGGCCTTTCCATCGTATTCACCAGCCCTTCGGTCAAATACACGGTGCACATGAAAAACGGCGAGGTGCTTTCCATCGACAATCCGCTTGAATATCCTGATCCGATGCGTGTTGAATATGCAGAGGAGCCGTATATCCAGGCGAATGTCATTACTCCAACCCAATATGTCGGTCCGATCATCACCCTGTGCATGGAGAAGCGCGGGGTGCAGACAGGGATGAATTATCTTGATGAGAAGCGGGTGGAATTGATTTATGAAATGCCGCTTGCCGAGGTGTTGTTCGAGTTCTATGATCGGCTGAAGTCCATCAGCCGTGGATATGCTTCCTTCGATTATCAGGTGATTGGTTATAAACGCACCGATTTGGTTCGTATGGATATCCTGGTCAATGGAGAACCTGTTGATGCACTCAGTCAACTGGTGTTCCGTGGAAACAGCCAGACTCGCGGTCGTCAGGTTTGTGAGCGGCTGCGCAAGGAAATTCCCCGTCAGCAGTTCAAGATTGCCATTCAGGCAGCGATCGGGGGTTCTATAGTCAGTCGTGAGACGATCAGTGCTTTCCGCAAGGATGTCACGGCGAAATGCTATGGCGGAGACATCAGTCGAAAAAGAAAGCTGCTTGAGAAACAGAAGGAAGGAAAGAAGCGCATGAAGATGGTGGGAAATGTAGAAATTCCCCAGAGTGCATTCCTCGCTGTGCTGAAGAGTGATGACGATACAAACTGACGGTCTTCTCTGTTTTTAGCGGTTGTTGGCTTCTCCGAGCGGGTGTATACTTTTTCAGAATAAGGCATATGGTTTGAAGGGAGTGTGCTATGCTGACCAAACGAAATGTAGGAACAACGGAAAACGGCGAGGCCATCTATTTGATAACGTTGCAAAGCGGTTCCATTACGGCGGAAATTCTGAGTCTCGGAGCCAACTTGAAGACCTTGAGGACACCCGACCGAAACGGCGAGGTGCATGATATCGTCCTGGGATTCGACAATCCTTTGGAGAACCTTACTTCCACCACCTATTTCGGACAGGTTGTAGGTCGGTTTGCAAACCGCATCGCCCAGGGATCTTTTGTCATGGATGGAAAAACCTATCATTTGGAGAAAAATGATGGGCCTAATTCCTTGCACAGCGGGAAAAGCAACTGGGGTTGGCGAAATTGGCATGTAGAACTCTTCGAATGGAACCAGAATCCCGGGGTGGTCCTCAGTCTTTTCAGTGGGGACGGGGATGGTGGTTTCCCCCATGGAGTGAATTGTACGGTTTCCTACCTGTTGAAAAGCAGCGGGGAGTTGCAGATCGAGTACGAAGCGACAGCCGACGGCCCCACTCCAATCAATTTGACCAATCACAGTTATTTCAATCTGGCGGGGGCGGGAAGTGGGACGATACTCAATCATGAGGTTCAGCTTGCCTGTGATCGATACCTTGAGGTGGACGAACAGTTGATCCCTACCGGCAGGGTGCTATCTGTGCAAGGAACGGCTTTTGATTTCACGGTGCGTAAGCCAATTGGAAAGGATATCCAGCAGGCCGGTGGATATGACCATTGTTTCATCCTGGCTCGTCCCTCGTCGAAACCGGTCGAATTTGCATCAGTCTATGAACCGACCACCGGACGGACCATGCGCATCAGTACCACTCTTCCGGCAGTGCAGATGTACTCGGGAAATTTCTTGCAAGGAAAGGAAATAGGAAAGGGTAAGATTGCATATCCGAAGCATGGAGGCATTTGCTTCGAGACCCAATACTATCCTGATGGTCCAAATCATCCTGAATTCCCCTCCTGTATATTCAACAAAGAACGTAACTTCAAACACACCACCATATTTGCCTTCGGAGCGAAATAATCGGATGCATGGTACTTGCGGAGATAAAAACAATACGGTATAGACAAGTACGCGTAAGGGAGACAGGTACGGATGAAAGAGGTGAAGATCATCGGGATAACCGGGGGATCCGGGTCGGGTAAATCTACCATTGTGAGAAAGATCAGCGAGGTTTGCACTGATTTTGTGTTTATTCCGCAGGATAACTATTATCGGTCTGCGACCTTCATCAGCAATGATAATATCACGGCTTTCAATTTCGATCATCCGGATGCATTCGACATGGAGCTGTTGCATGAACATCTGAAGACGTTGAAGGAAGGAAAGGGCATTGAGATGCCGCTCTATGACTTCGTCCATCATCGTCGAAAGGAGGAACGCGTCCTGGTCGAGCCCAGGCCATTGGTAATTATTGAAGGGCTGATGGTGCTGTATGACAAGAATATCCGTGATTTACTGGATCTTAAACTGTATGTCGACACTCCTGATGACATCAGATTCATCCGTCGCTTGAAACGGGATATTGCGGAACGGGGGAGAACGGTCGACAGCGTATGCAACCAGTATCTGGAAGTGGTCAGACCGGGGCACTACAATTTCATCGAGCCGACCAAACTCTATGCAGATCTGATCATTCCTGAAGGTGGATACAATGAGAACGCACTGTCGGTGCTCATCCCCTTCGTCAAGGAACTTTCACGTTGATCGACGCTTGCGAAACAGGGTGTATCCGTCCTTGATTGCTTTCCAAGACCAGATCTGGGGGACCGGATCCTCACCGCCATAAAAGAAACGGCTGCATCTGAAAATTCGGGCGAATCCCATGGCTGAGCCTTTGAAAATGCCATGTTTCATTACGGATTCGACCATATATGATGAACAAGTGGGATGATAATGACAGCTGGCGCCGATGAATGGTGAAAGCAGTC
This sequence comes from Sphaerochaeta sp., assembly GCF_050256055.1. NCBI lineage: Bacteria > Pseudomonadati > Spirochaetota > Spirochaetia > Spirochaetales > Sphaerochaetaceae > Sphaerochaeta > Sphaerochaeta sp. The sequence continues at coordinate 109,348 of NZ_JBFWIJ010000006.1, forward strand.
CTTTGTAGAGATACACTGGTATGAGAAAGGTCTGTCTGAGAAACCAAGAGATTTTTTTCATAGGAACATTCTATGTTTGGATTGTCAAAGTTGCAACAAGTGGGTAAACTGGTAAGGTAGGGATTTGACTTGCCAGCTGAGAATCGCTATAGTAGTGGAAATTGAGTAAAATGTATGGAGGGATAGGTATATGGCAGGAAACGTATCAAAGAACGCACGCCGTGAAGGTGCAAAGGTATTGACCAGCCGCTGGGGCGGCACCATCAAGATGAAGGCTGTTTTTGAAAACGGGAAGCTTCGTCATGTGGCTTATTGCGAGAAATCCGGGAATACCGCTCGCAAGCCCAAAGATCTGATGTAAGGTTTTTTATCCGAAAAAATGACCATAAGCCTGTGATTGTAGCTATCACAGGCTTCTTTTTTCTTCATTTGCAGGCCTAAATCACCATTTTTCGCGTATTTTTGATGTATCCGATTCTAGCAGTGTGTGTTATAGTGTTGTTGAGTACGTATACAACGACACATGAGAACGTCATGAGGAGGAAACACGTGAAACGTCTTTCAAGAACAATTATGACAGCAATGCTGGTAGCTTTGTTGGCTTTCTCCCTTGTAGGCTGTAAGAGCACTGCAAAGGTTGAGCCGATTCCGCCAGCTCCTGTCGTAGAACCTGCCCCTGCTCCGGCTCCGGCAGTACCTGCACCAGCACCAGCTCCGGTCCCCGCTCCGGCACCCGCCCCAGCACCGGCACCCGCCCCTGTTGCAGCAGCACCTGCCCCGGCACCAGTTGCCGCAGCTCCTGCTGAGATGGTTTACCCCTACGGTGTGAAGGAAATTGTAAAGAATGATGATGGGGCGAAGACCTTCGACCTGTTCATCGTGCACACGAACGACCTGAACGGCAACATCTACTCCATGAACGGAGGGCTCGGTCTTGCGAGACTGTCCACCGCTCTGAAGGCCGGCAAGGCGATCACCAACAACTGGCTGCTTCTGAACAGCGGCAACGTTGGGGACATCCCTGCCGACAAGGCGATGCTTGCGGCATCGGTGATCGACGAGCTCGGCTACGACGCCTACACCCCGCAGGCAGTGCAGCTGGCTACCGGGATTGCCGGGACGAAGAAGGCCCTTCCGCTGAGTGCGAACGCGCTCGATGCGAACGGGTATCTGGTTGCCCAGCCGTACCAGGTGTACAACTACAACGGATTCAAGGTGGGCGTTGTGGGCCTTGTGGCCCCGAAGCCGATCCAGGGCGTGAGCTTTACCAGCTCGGTCATCCTGGACAATGCCCAGTATGCAGTGGACATGGCCAAGCAGTATGTTGATTACTTGGTGGTGCTCAGCGACCTTGGCAGCAAGGGCGAGATCACCAGCGAGATGGTGGCCCAGAACATCAACGGCATCGACCTGATCGTGGACGGAAACGGATCCGCGATGGCCGAGACGGTGAACGGGACGCTGATCGTGCGCGCCGACGAAGGGCTGAAGAGCGTTGGAGCGGTGCAGCTGAGCGTGGTTGACGGCAAGCTGAAGGCCGAGTACCCGATGCTGCTTCCCGCCGCCGACGTGCTTGACACGGGCAAGAGTGCGATTGCCAAGGCGTACGAGCCGTTTGCGAATGCGATGGGCTACACGCTGAAGGTGAGCGTACCTGAGGATCCGGCCATCGTGAAGCTGATTGGAGCCACCCCTGTGGTGAAGGCAGCAGCCCCGGCAGCTCCGGCTCCCGCTCCCGCTCCGGCACCCGCCCCAGCACCGGCACCCGCCCCTGTTGCAGCAGCACCTGCCCCGGCACCAGTTGCCGCAGCTCCTGCTGAGATGGTTTACCCCTACGGTGTGAAGGAAATTGTAAAGAATGATGATGGGGCGAAGACCTTCGACCTGTTCATCGTGCACACGAACGACCTGAACGGCAACATCTACTCCATGAACGGAGGGCTCGGTCTTGCGAGACTGTCCACCGCTCTGAAGGCCGGCAAGGCGATCACCAACAACTGGCTGCTTCTGAACAGCGGCAACGTTGGGGACATCCCTGCCGACAAGGCGATGCTTGCGGCATCGGTGATCGACGAGCTCGGCTACGACGCCTACACCCCGCAGGCAGTGCAGCTGGCTACCGGGATTGCCGGGACGAAGAAGGCCCTTCCGCTGAGTGCGAACGCGCTCGATGCGAACGGGTATCTGGTTGCCCAGCCGTACCAGGTGTACAACTACAACGGATTCAAGGTGGGCGTTGTGGGCCTTGTGGCCCCGAAGCCGATCCAGGGCGTGAGCTTTACCAGCTCGGTCATCCTGGACAATGCCCAGTATGCAGTGGACATGGCCAAGCAGTATGTTGATTACTTGGTGGTGCTCAGCGACCTTGGCAGCAAGGGCGAGATCACCAGCGAGATGGTGGCCCAGAACATCAACGGCATCGACCTGATCGTGGACGGAAACGGATCCGCGATGGCCGAGACGGTGAACGGGACGCTGATCGTGCGCGCCGACGAAGGGCTGAAGAGCGTTGGAGCGGTGCAGCTGAGCGTGGTTGACGGCAAGCTGAAGGCCGAGTACCCGATGCTGCTTCCCGCCGCCGACGTGCTTGACACGGGCAAGAGTGCGATTGCCAAGGCGTACGAGCCGTTTGCGAATGCGATGGGCTACACGCTGAAGGTGAGCGTACCTGAGGATCCGGCCATCGTGAAGCTGATTGGAGCCACCCCTGTGGTGAAGGCAGCAGCCCCGGCAGCTCCGGCTCCCGCTCCCGCTCCGGCACCCGCCCCAGCACCGGCACCCGCCCCTGTTGCAGCAGCACCTGCCCCGGCACCAGTTGTTGCAGCTCCGAAGGCTGTTGAGTATCCGCTCGGCGTCAAGGAAATCGTAAAGAACAATGATGGAGCCAAAGAGTTCGATCTGTTCGTTGTCCACACCAACGATGTGCATGCACGTATCGTTCCTGCTGACGGCGGTATGGGTTACTCCAAGCTTGCAACCATGTTGAAGATGGGTCGCGCACTTACCAACAACCTCTTGGTGTTGGATGATGGTGATGTGACGCATGGAACCAACCTGGCCAACATGTTCCAAGGCGAGACCGTGGGTGTATTGCTCACCATGCTCGGTTATGATGCAGTTGCTCCCGGCAACCACGACTTCAATTACGGCGCAGACCGCCTGATTCAAGCTGCCAAGTATGCCGAAGACAACACGACGCTCAGAGTACTCAGTGCAAACGTTCTGGATAAGAATGGGTATTTGGTATTCCAGCCGTACCAGGTATACAACTACAACGGATTCAAGGTTGCGGTTGTTGGTTTGACCACTCCTGATACTGCTACCAAGACCCACCCGAAGAACATTGAAGGCCTTACATTCGCCAACGATGAAATCTTCCAGTATGGTCAGCAGGCTATTGATACGGCAAAGAAGTATGTTGATTACATCATCGTACTCGGCCACATCGGTATGGATGCTGATGGATCATCTGGTCTTACCAGTGAGAAGATCGCTCAGAGAATCAAGGGTATCGACCTCTTTGTCGATGGCCACAGCCATACGGTCCTCAAGGAGGGCAAGAAGGTTGGAGATACGCTGATCGTTTCCGCTGGCGACTATATGAAGTATGTTGGACTCGTTCAGCTGCATGTGAAGAACGGTAAGGTTACTGCAACCTATCCGATGCTGATTCCTGCAGAAGACGTGTTGAATGCAAAGGATTCCGCACTTGCCAAGCAGTACGGCATCAAGGACATTCCCAACGATCCTCAGGTCGATGAGTATATCTCCTACATGTCCGCTAAGCTTGACTCGAAGTTGAGCACTGTGATTGCAACCATTCCTGAGAAGCTTGATGGTGAACGTGCAGACGTCCGCACCAAGCCGACCAACCTTTCCAAGTTGATCACCCAGGCAATGACTGCTGCAAGTGGTGCTGACTTCACCATTACCAATGGTGGTGGTATCCGTGCTTCGATTGAGGCTGGCGACGTGACGATTGGTGAAGTCATCAACGTCCTGCCGTTCACCAACATCATCACGGTCGTCGAGGCCAAGGGCTCTGATGTGTATGCCGCGCTTGAGCATGGCTACAGCATGCTTCCTCAGACGAATGGTGCATTCTCCCAGACTGATCTGCAGGTGGTGTACAACCGCTTCGCAGCTCCTGGAAAGCGCATCCTCCGCGTCCTGCTGAATGGTAAGCCGATTGATAAGAATGCTACCTACAAGGTGGCTACCAACGACTTCATGGCAGCTGGCGGTGATGGTTACACCATGTTCGGCAAGGTGCTTACTGAAGGATCCCTGCTCAGTGATGTATTCATGGAGTTCCTCTCGAAGAACTATCCCGTGAAGTAAATCCAAAGCTTTGATCAGGAACGGCTGCCATCAGGCAGCCGTTCCTTTTCTGTAGTCTCAAGAGGCTATTTTCCTGTGAACTTTCGGGAAACTGCTTGACAATACCGTGCCTATCGGGTAATGTACCAATCGTTCGAAACGATATTCGCCTATAGCTCAGTCGGTAGAGCAGGTGGCTGTTAACCACCCTGTCGGGGGTTCAAATCCCTCTGGGCGAGCAAGTTGAAAGACAATCCATGTCGTGTGGGTTGTCTTTTTTATTGTAGGTACTCCACAAAAAAGCGGCAACCCGAGGATTGCCGCAGTGAACGTTTTGTTTTGCCTGTTACGGCTCCAGTTTCTTCTGGTTGGCTTGATACACCTTCCAGGTAGTCTGGATGATGGTTTCGACTGAAGAGTGTTCAGCTTTCCATCCAAGACTCTTATATGCCAATTGGGAAGATGCCACAAGCTTGGCAGGATCGCCTGCTCTTCTTTCCACATACTGGGCGTCTATGGGTTTTCCCGTAATCTTTCGAGCCGTATCGAGAATCTGTTGTACGCTCAGACCTTCTTCGCTGCCCAGATTGACGACCAGATTTCCCTTGCCTGCATTCAAGTAGTCAGCAGCAAGTACATGCCCCTTTGCAAGATCGGTCACATGGACATAGTCTCGTACTCCGGTACCATCAACGGTATCATAATCATTTCCGAATACCAGAAGATTGGGACGGATGCCGGATGCCACTTCCATGACCACAGGGATGAGGTTCGCCGGATTGTTTTCAAGGCCGAGCATCCTTCCACGCTCATCGTATCCTGCCGCATTGAAATACCGAAGCGATACGTAGTGGAAATCCTTGAGCTGGGCATACCATTTGAGATTTTCCTCCACGCAGAGCTTGGTATATCCATAATAATTGGTAGGGTTCTTGGGATGATTCTCATCGACCGGTAGATAGGAAGGTTCCCCATATACGGCAGCGGAGGAGGAAAGGATGAAATTTTTTACTCCTGCTTTGATGCAGCCGGTTATCAAATTCAAAGATCCAGAGATATTGTTCTGGGAGTATTTGATGGGCTTGAGCATCGATTCCCCAGCCGCCTTGAATGCTGCAAGATGAATGACTACATCCCATCCTTCCTTGAGCACCTGAAGCACCCGATCCTTATCCTGGATGTCTCCTTCATAAAAAAGAGCCTGGTCATTCACATTGGAACGTAAGCCCGAGGAGAGATTGTCAAAAATCCCGACCGTATCGTTGCGATCGAGAAACTCGAGGGCGACGTGGGTGCCAATATATCCGGCACCCCCAAACAATAATACTTTCATGAAAAGTTCCTCACTTAGTTGAACTGTCGGATGATGGATGAGAGCTCGTTTTTCCGTTGTACCAGCTCTTCGTCGGTCTTTGCTTCCACTACCAAGCGTAAATACGGCTCGGTGTTCGATTTGCGTACATTAAACCACCAAGAAGCAAATTCGATGCGATATCCATCGAAATCCATGACCTTGGTCGGTGTATCCTCTTCGACAAATCGGTTGTAGAGAGCTTGCATCGCATCATCCTTGTGCTCCAGCTTAAAGTTGATCTCTCCGCTGTTCGCATAACTGATGATGGAATCAATGAAGGATCCGATGCTTATCCCTTCAGATTTCAACTCCGAGACCACTTTCAGAACGAGCAACGAAGCGAGGAACCCACTGTCGCAATTGAAGAAATCCCTGAAATAGTAGTGGCCTGCAAGTTCTCCCCCGAAGATGGCACCCAGCTCTCGGAGCTTGTTCTTTGCAAAGGCGTGTCCTACCTTCCAGGTATGTACGGTAGCACCAAGCTTGGTGAGGTATTCAGTAGTGGAACGGCTGGTTCTGATGTCCACCAATACATTGCCCTTTTCCTTTCTCAGGTAATGGTAACCGAGAACCGAGGTGATGTAGTCGGGCTGCAGGAAGCGTCCATGTTCATCAAGGAACATGACCCGGTCGGCATCCCCATCATAAATGACGCCGATATCACTGTGATTTTTCAAAACAGCTTCTTTCAGATCGTTGCAGTTCTCGACTTCCAACGGATTGGGCTCATGCGCCGGGAAGGTTCCGTCAAAATGATCATAGAGGTAATGATGGTTGTTTCCCAAGAGGTCCTTGACCAACAAATTGGCCATACCATGGGAACAGTCGATCGAAATGTTCAGGTTGGAAGTATCGGGAACGAATTGCTTGAGGAAGGCAAGATAGGGAGTTTTCGCATCTTTGGAGATGATGATCCCCTGTTTGGGGGCGATCTGGATTTTTTCTTCCTTGACCATTTGTTCAAGTTCCTGCAATCCACTGTCTGATCCAACAGGAACAGCCTTTGCCCTGCTGATCTTCAGTCCGTTGTATTGTGGAGGGTTGTGGCTTGCCGTAATCTGGACCGAAGCATCGACTGTAAAATGGACCGTAGAAAAATATACCATCGGAGTGGTCGCCAATCCGATGTCATACACATCCGCACCGCTGTCCGTGATTCCCTTGCACAGTGATTCAAAAATTTCCTCACTGCTGGTCCGGACATCACGGCCAACCAAAACCACCTTGCTTTGCAGTAGTTTGGGAAGGAAATATCCGATTCGATACACGGTATCCTTGTTGAAATCCTTGTTGTAGATTCCTCTGATATCGTATGCTTTGAATGCTCCCATCTATTCCTCCTTGTTGCGAATCTGCAACTCATTGATAAATTGTTTTCGGTCCATCAGCTCAAAAAAATGCACGGTCCCGTCCTTCATGATCACCATCTCGACAATCTGGCGGAAGGTCTTATCCCAGAAGGTGGCCTGTTGGAGTGTAACATCACTGCGTCTGCCTTGAATCACTTTCCAGGCAAGGCTTTTTGCCACCGGTCTGGTCTCGCGCACTTCGTCCAGAGAAAAAGAACCTTCATACTTGATGAAAGGTTCCTTGGGTCTTTTCTGCCGAATGTTGATGCCGAAGAGGGTGGGTGTCCGCTCAAAATCTTCAAAGTAGAGGGAATTGCCCGACCGATAGAGAAATACTCCGAATTCTCGCATGATACCTTGGTTGTTTCCGTACCATGTGGCATAGGTACGCCAAGTGAGGGGGGCTCCACGTTTTTTCTCAAGCTCTTCGATAAAAGCCTGTGCATCTTCTTCCATCATTTTTTCCTTTGCTTCTCTAGCTTTTTTCTATATTAGCATATACACTGCGTTGCAGAAAGAGCTACTAGGAATGACATGGATTACACAGAAAAGGATTTTGGAAAGATTTTGAAAGGGAATGCTCTGAAAATGCGTCGTTTGATGCTGAAGAGCGGAACCTCCTGTATGAGGGTATATGATCGAAACCTTGAACGGTTTCCGGTAACTGTGGATCTCTATGGTCCCTATGCAAGGGTCACTGATTATAGTGTAGATGGTTTGGATGCAGAAACCGAGCGAGTATGCTGCGATATTGTCTCTCGGATGCTTTATGTACAGACCGACCATGTGGTGTTCCATCGCCGTCCGAAACGGATGGGAAAGGAACAACATACCATGCAAGGGGAGACTTCCTTGGAGGTACAGGTCACAGAGAATGAACTGGTATTCACTGTTGACTTGACCAAACGCATCGATACAGGATTGTTTCTTGACCATGTCATGACGAGAATGATGGTTCAGGACATGAGTATCGGATGCAAGGTGTTGAACTTGTTCTCCTATACTGGAGCTTTCTCGGTGTATGCTGCCCGAGGTGGAGCTGAACTGGTGGAATCGGTGGACTTGTCCAGTACCTACACAGCGTGGGCTGAAAAGAATTTGGCTGACAACGGTTTTTCCGGGCCCATGTATCCATGCATTTGTACTGATGCCCATCAGTATGTGATGCAGGCGTTGGATGCAGGGAAGGTCTATGATTTGATTATCTTCGACCCCCCGAGTTTCTCGAACAGCAGGAAGATGGACCAGGATTTTGATGTCCAGAGGGATTATCTGCGTTGGATGAAAGTGCTGAATGCACTCTTGGCGAAGGATGGGACATTGGTGTTCTCGACAAATCTGAGTACCTTCAGGTTGGACACACAAGCAATTCGTGGCTATGAGATTCAGGAAATAAGCAATCAGGTCGCAGCACCTGGATTTACCCGCCGTTTGGGAACGGCACGGACGTGGTTGCTGACCAAGCAGCACGGTGTACGATTGACCGCCTTCGATAGGTGGTCCGTGAAACAAGAAGCTGGCGAAGACCAGCGCGAAGAAACAAACAAGTTTATGGAACAAGAACGTATGAACAAAGAAACAGAAGAAATGAATGAACAAGAAGAATTGGTAGTAGCTGCGCAAGAAGCCGTAGAAACTGAAGATACTGCAGTGGAAGCAGTCGAAGAATCAGTACAGGAAGAGAACACTGAATCGGCAGAACCCAACCAAGTCGAAGATGATTTGCTCAGCCTTCACTGGGAAGAAGAGGATTTTGCTCCCTTGCTTTCCCAGGACGCCAGCGAAGAACCGGCCCAGGAAGTAGGAGAAGAAGAACGCCCCCGCAAGGAACGCAGGTCTGAAGGGCGTGATCGTGATGACCGACGTCCCTTTGACAGAGACCGTCGTTCTTCCTCTCGTGACCGCGACGAGCGGCCCCGGTACAATGACGATCGCCGTCCTTCATTCCGCGACCGCGACGAGCGGCCCCGGTACAATGACGATCGCCGTCCTTCGTTCCGCGACCGCGACGAGCGGCCCCGGTACAATGACGATCGCCGTCCTTCGTTCCGCGACCGTGATGAGCGGCCCCGGTCCAACGATGACCGCCGACCTTCGTTCCGCGATCGTGATGAGCGACCCCGGTACAATGACGATCGCCGTCCTTCGTTCCGCGATCGTGATGAGCGACCCCGGTCCAACGATGACCGCCGTCCTTCGTTCCGCGACCGCGATGAGCGGCCCCGATACAATGATGATCGCCGTCCTTCGTTCCGCGACCGTGATGAGAAACCCCGGTTCAAAGATGACCGTCGTCCTTCGTTCCGCGACCGTGATGAGAAGCCCCGGTCCAACGATGACCGTCGTCCTTCGTTCCGCGACCGTGATGAGCGACCCCGGTTCAACGATGACCGTCGTCCTTCGTTCCGCGACCGCGATGA